>CANFOR010000243.1 GCA_947448675.1 Betaproteobacteria bacterium | reverse complement strand
AGTCGGTGTGGTCTCACGCGGCTATGGTCGGCGCAACGCATCCCCGGCGCAGGACTGCCTAGAAGTTGTGCCCAGCAGCCTGCCGCAAAACGTGGGCGACGAGCCCTTGCTCATCCAGCGCCGCACCGGCGTGCCGGTCTTCGTGGCCCGGCGCAGGCCACAGGCGGTGCGCGCCCTGCTGGCGGCCTACCCGCAAACCCAGCTCGTGCTCTGCGACGACGGCCTGCAACACCAAGCCTTGGCGCGCGATGTGGAAGTGGTGGTCTTCGACGCGCGCGGCACCGGCAATGGCTGGCTGCTGCCCGCAGGCCCGCTGCGCGAGCCCTGGCCGCGCAAAACCGCCATAGAGCAGCCCAAACCCACCGCGCTGGTGCTGCACAGCGACCCAGGCACAAAAGCCCGCCAAGGCGATTTAAACGCGTTTTACGCCCCACGCAGCCTGGCCGGATTCGCCGTCAACCGCCAAGGCCAGCGCGTCGCCCTGGCCAGCCTGCACGACCAGCCACTGCACGCACTGGCTGGCATCGCCCAACCCGAGGCCTTTTTCAGCATGCTGCGTGCCCAGGGTTTGCAGCTGGCACACAGCGAAGCGCTCCCCGATCACTATAATTTTAATAGCTGGAAACGCACGTCTGGTATGCATTGCAGCCTGATTTGCACTGAAAAAGACGCACCCAAACTGTGGCCTCATGCACCCGATGCGCTGGCGGTGCCGCTGCAACTGCAGCCCGAGGCGGCGTTTTTTGCAGCCGTCGAAGCCGCCCTTGCCATCGCTTTGCCAGCGCTTTCGGCGCTTTCATTGGCACGGCAAAGTGGCACGGCCACCCAGCTTGGCCAAAGCGCGCTACCATCGTCTGCAACTTAGCTGCGCTCTGCCCTGCCCCACACCATGGACAAAAAACTACTCGAACTGCTGGTCTGCCCCGTTACCAAGGGCCCACTGGACTTTGACCGCGTGCGCGGTGAGCTGCTCTCGCGCAGCGCCCGCCTGGCCTACCCGGTGCGCGATGGCATTGCCGTTTTGCTGGAAAACGAAGCCCGCGCCTTGAGCGACGACGAGCTCGAGCAATTGCCCAAGCGCACGCCCTTAGTTTGACACCGGGTTTGAAGCCTGCTCTGCAACCGCCCTGCCCCTCAAACGCTGCCCCGGCATGAACTACACCGTTCTCATCCCCGCCCGCATGGCCTCGACGCGCCTGCCGGGCAAACCCCTGGCCGATTTGAACGGCGTGCCCATGGTGGTGCGGGTGGCGCAACGCGCCCTGCTCTCCAGCGCGGCGCGGGTGGTGGTGGCCTGCGACAGCGCCGAGATCATGACCGCCTGCGAGCAGCACGGCATCACCGCCCTGCTCACGCGCAGCGACCACGCCAGTGGCTCCGACCGCCTGGCCGAGGCCTGCAGCCTGTTGGGCCTGCCCGACGAGCACATCGTGGTTAATGTGCAGGGCGACGAGCCTTTGATCGGCCCGGCGCTCATAGACGAAGTGGCGTTTTTATTACAAAAACAGCCGCTAGCGAGCATGGGGACTGCGGCGCACGCTATTGAAAGCATAGCAGAATTCATCAACCCGAACGTCGTCAAAGTGGTGCTCGACGCGCAATACCTGGCGCTCTACTTCAGCCGCGCGCCCATCAGTTGGTGGCGCGACGGCTTTGCGGCGGGCCTGGCGGGACTGGGGCAAGCCACGCCATTGCCCGATCCCAAACCGCTGCGCCACGTGGGCATTTACAGCTACCGCGCGGGCTTTTTGCGCCTCTTCCCGACCCTGACACCAGCGCCGATGGAAGTGACCGAAGCGCTGGAGCAGCTGCGCGCCCAGTGGCACGGCCACCGCATTGCCGTGCACGTCACGCAGGAGGCCCCTGGCCCCGGTGTCGACACCGCGCAAGACCTGGAACGCGTGCGCGGCTTGCTCTAAGCGAGTGCTGCTCGAGCGCCACTCAAACGCCGCTTGCCACCGCCCGCCCGGCGCGTCAGCAAGTGGCAAACGGCCCGTGCTATCCTCCAACCGATAACACTTGGTCACCATCGGCCAGCCTGAGAGAGAGACAACCCTTCATGAGACTTATTTTGCTTGGCGCACCGGGCGCTGGAAAAGGCACCCAAGCCACCTTTATTTGCCAAAAATTCGGCATCCCGCAGATCTCTACGGGCGACATGCTGCGCGCGGCCGTCAAAGCCGGTACGCCCCTGGGCCTGCAGGCCAAAGCTGTGATGGATTCGGGTGCGCTAGTGAGCGACGAGATCATCATTGGTTTGGTCAAAGACCGCATTGCCCAGCCCGACTGCGCCCAAGGCTTTTTGTTCGATGGCTTTCCGCGCACCCTGCCGCAGGCCGACGCCATGAAGGCCGCAGGCGTCAAGCTCGACTACGTGCTCGAGATCGATGTGCCTTTTGAGGCCATCATCGAGCGCATGAGTGGCCGCCGCAGCCACCCGGCCAGTGGCCGCACCTACCACACCACCTTCAACCCGCCCAAAGTGGCGGGCCTAGACGACGTGACCGGCGAGCCTTTGATCCAACGCGAAGACGACAAAGCCGAGACTGTGCAAAAGCGCCTCGACGTCTACAGCGCGCAAACTCGCCCCCTGGTGGACTACTACCGCAACTGGGCCACCGCCGAGCCCGCAGCAGCGCCGCAATACCGCGCCATCAGCGGCAGCGGCAGCGTCGAAGAGATTACCGCGCGGGCTTTTGCTGCATTGGCGTAGCCAACGCAGCCGGGCCTGCGCCGATGAGCTGCAGCATGAGCTCGACACGCGCCTTGACTGGCGACAGGCCTTTGGAGTCGGGCAAAGCGTCACCAGGCTTGGCCTGCACCTGCCCATAGGCGCAGCGCGTGGCGCGCAGCACCCTTAGCCCCGCCGCTTGCGCGCGCAGCAAGGCCGCTTCGAGCGCGTAGTGCAAGCTGCCATTGCCAGTGCCTGCCACCACGATGCCCCGCACCCGCTGCGGCGCTGGCAAACCTGCGTTGGCGGCCCAAAGCGCGTCCACCATCTGGCCGCTGGCTCCGGCATGGTTCATGAGCACTTCAACGCGCGGCCAGCTTGCTCCAATTGCTATATCTTCAATAGCTGCCAACGCAGTATTTGCGAGCTTTTCGGGTGTTGTTGGCCAATTAGCCCGTAATGTGAGGGTGGCGTTTTCAATTCGCGCCAACGGGCTGGCGTCGCCAGAGTCAAAGGCATTCAAGCGCGAGCAGTGGACTTTTTGCACCTGCAGGGCGCTGTGCACGTCACCCGCGCAAACCACCAGCACGCCGCGCGCACCGGGGCTTTGAGCCAAGAGTAAGGCATCGCTGAGGTTTTGCGGGCCGTCGGCCTGGGCGGCGCTGGCCGGGCGCATGGCGCAGGTCAGCACCACGGGTTTGTGCGCGCAGGCGGCAGCCAAAACGCGGTGCAAGAAATAGGCGGTTTCTTCCAGCGTGTCGGTGCCGTGGGTGATGACTACGCCTTGCACCTCGCTCTGCGCAAGGTGATGTTCAACCCTGCTGGCCAATTGCTGCCAGAGGGGAAAGTCCAAGTCTTTGCTGTCGATTTGGGCTACTTGTTCGCTGACGAACTGTGGCGGTGCTTCTGCGCTGGCCTGCACGCTTGCTCCTGAAATTGTAGCTTCAGACGCAGCTTTGGTGGGCGTCTTGGGCGTATTTGGCGTATTGGCTGTTGGTAAACGGGCCAGCAAGTCGGCCACGCTGACTTGCCCTGCGGTGTAGCCCAACACGTCCTTGGCATCAGCGGCGTGGCCTGCAATGGTGCCGCCGGTGCCCAAAATCACTATTTTTTTGCTATTTTTTTGCATAGGGGCTTGCCAAGTTCAGAAAACTGGTGAAAAATACAGTTACTGGGTATTAAGACAGTT
>CANFOR010000242.1 GCA_947448675.1 Betaproteobacteria bacterium | reverse complement strand
AGCTTTACACGCTTGCGCCTTGGTGTTTACCGCAGGAGCGCTTTCATATAAAAGTGCTTACATTGCTTTGGTAATTCACTTCAATCAGGAGAAAAAATGAGCCAAAAAATCGCATACGTCACCGGAGGCATGGGTGGCATTGGTACCGCCATCTGCCAGCGCCTGCACAAAGAGGGTTTCAAAGTCATTGCGGGTTGCGGCCCCACACGCGACCATGCCAAATGGCTGGCCGAGCAAGCCGCACTGGGCTACACCTTTTACGCATCGGTCGGCAACGTCGGCAGCTGGGACTCTACGGTGGAGGCCTTTACCAAGAGCAAGGCCGAGCACGGCACGATTGACGTTTTGGTGAACAACGCAGGCATTACCAAAGACCGCATGTTCCTCAAGATGAGCCGCGAAGACTGGGACGCCGTGATCGAGACCAACCTCAACTCTATGTTTAACGTCACCAAGCAGGTGGTGGCCGACATGGTGGACAAAGGTTGGGGCCGCATCATCAACATCAGCTCGGTCAATGGTGAGAAGGGCCAAGCCGGACAAACGAATTACTCGGCTGCCAAGGCGGGTATGCACGGTTTCTCGATGGCGCTGGCACAAGAGATGGCCACCAAAGGCGTGACGGTGAACACCGTGAGCCCGGGCTATATTGGCACCGACATGGTCAACGCCATCCGCGAAGACGTGCTGGCCAAAATTGTGGCCACCATCCCCGTCAAGCGCCTGGGCAAGCCCAGCGAGATTGCTTCCATCATTGCCTGGCTGGCCTCGGAAGAAGGCGGCTACACCACCGGGGCCGACTTCTCGGTCAACGGCGGCTTGCACATGGGCTAATGCCCAAGGGGCTCAAGCCAAGCCTATGCTTCAAATTGCATAGCGTTTTTGCCTTGGATGGGAGCGTAAAAGGCTTTGATGGCAGCCATGTCGGCATCTATATCGCCGGTGGGTTGGAACACCGGCCCCAGGCCGCTGCGCTTGCGGCCGTAATCCATATAGGCCAGCACAATCGGCACCTGGGCTTGCAGGGCGATGTAGTAAAAGCCGGTCTTCCAGTAGCGGGTCTTGCTGCGCGTACCCTCAGGTGGCACTACCAGTTGTACCGAGCCCTGGGCCGCCACCAAGGCCTGCGCGGACGCATCCACCAGGTTACTGGCTTGTTCCCGGTTCACCGCAATGCCGCCAAGCCAGCGCATCAGCCCACCAAAGGGCGGCTTAAAGAGGCTTTGCTTGCCCATCCAGTAGACGTTGAGGCGCAGCGCAAAAGCCACCATCAGGGTGTAGGGTAGATCCCAGTTGCTAGTGTGCGGCGCGGCTATCAGCACGCATTTGTGCGCGTTGACGGGCAGGTTGCCTTCTACCTTCCAGCCAGTGAGCCGCAAAAACGCCAGCGAAAAACCGCGTAGCAAGGTGTTCACCACGGGGGTGTCGAAGATGGTGTGGTGCATAGGTGATCGGCCTGGGAAGCAGCGCTAAAGCGTGCGCGAAGTATCGCTGATGCGCATGGCCCAGCCCGTGGTTTGGGGCTGTAGATACCCTTGCACAAGCCGTGGCAGAGCTAAAACCGTACACTTGGAGCCTCCGACTGCTCCTATGAACGCCCCCATCGACGTCTCTTTCTTCGCGCGCGCCGCTAAGCCCATAACCAGTTACCGCAAGTACTGGGCTGCGCGCTTTGGTCCTGCGCCCTTCTTGCCGATGAGCCGCGCCGAGATGGCCACGCTGGGCTGGGACAGTTGCGACATCATTTTGGTGACCGGCGACGCCTACGTAGACCACCCCAGCTTTGGCATGGCCGTGGTGGGCCGCGTGCTCGAAGCACAAGGCTTTCGCGTGGGCATCATTGCCCAGCCCGACTGGCAAAGCGCCGAGCCATTCAAAGCACTGGGCAAGCCCAATTTATTTTGGGGCGTAACCGCTGGCAACATGGACAGCATGATCAACCGCTACACAGCTGACCGCAAGATCCGCAGTGACGACGCCTATACCCCCGGCGACGTGGGCGGCAAGCGGCCCGACCGCGCCGCCATTGTCTACAGCCAGCGTTGCCGCGAAGCATTTAACGACGTGCCCATCATCTTGGGCGGCATCGAAGGCAGCTTGCGGCGCATTGCCCACTACGATTACTGGAGCGATAAGGTGCGCCGCTCCATCGTGGTAGACGCCAAATGTGACCTGCTGCTCTACGGCAATGCGGAGCGCGCCCTGGTAGAAATTGCCCACCGCATTGCCGCCAAAGAGCCGGTACACAGCATTACCGACGTGCGCGGCACGGCCTTTGTGCAGCGCCACACGCCCGAGGCTTGGTTTGAAATGGACTCCTCCAGCGTGGACGAGCCCGGCCGCGTGGAAGAGCACATCAACCCCTACCTGACCACCAGTGAACAAGCCCAGGCGCAGGGCGAAACGTGCAGCAAAGACGACGCGCCCAACACCGCCAACGCGTTGCCAGCGTCTGCCAGTGCACCGCCAGACGCTACAAAAAACATAGCTGCTAACGCACAATCCACGGGCGTTACGGGCCAAAATTTATCTAAAAACGGGCTTGGAAACCAGGTTCAAACCCTGCAATTTGTGCAAAACCCTTTGCTGCCCAGCTTTCAGGCCAAGGGCAAGCTCAAGCTCCCGCCGCGCGACCGCACCGTGATCCGCCTGCCCAGCTTTGAGCAGGTCAAAAGCGACCCGGTGCTCTACGCCCACGCCAACCGCGTGCTGCACCTGGAAACCAACCCCGGCAACGCCCGCGCACTCGTGCAAGCGCATGGTGAGGGCGCTACCGCGCGCGACGTGTGGATCACCCCGCCGCCCATTCCGCTGACCACCGTCGAGATGGACTTTGTGTTCGACCTGCCCTATGCGCGCAGCCCACACCCGGCCTACGCCGACGAAAACGGCAGCCACGAACACAGCACCAAAATCCCCGCATGGGAGATGATCCGCTTCAGCGTGAACATCATGCGCGGCTGCTTTGGTGGTTGCACTTTTTGCAGCATCACTGAGCACGAAGGCCGCATCATCCAAAGCCGCAGCGAAGACTCGGTTATCAAAGAAGTCGAAGACATTCGCGACAAAGTGGCGGGCTTTACCGGCGTCATTTCTGACCTGGGTGGCCCCACGGCCAACATGTACCGCATTGGCTGCAAGAGCCCCGAGATCGAGGCCGCCTGCCGCAAGCCCAGCTGCGTGTACCCCGGCATCTGCCAAAACCTCAACACCGACCACTCGGCGCTCATCAAAATGTACCGCCGGGCGCGCAGCCTGCGCGGCATTAAAAAGATTTTGATCGGCTCGGGCCTGCGCTATGACCTGGCCGTGCAAAGCCCCGAATACGTGAAAGAGCTGGTGCAGCACCATGTGGGCGGCTACCTCAAAATTGCGCCCGAGCACACCGAGCAAGGGCCACTGACCAAGATGATGAAGCCCGGCATTGGCAGCTACGACAAGTTCAAACAGATGTTTGACAAGTACAGCGCTGAGGCGGGCAAGAAGCAGTTCCTCATTCCCTACTTCATCGCCGCCCACCCCGGCACCAGCGACAGCGACATGATGAACTTGGCCGTGTGGTTGAAAAAAAACGGCTTTCGCGCCGACCAAGTGCAAACCTTCTACCCCAGCCCCATGGCCACGGCCACTGCCATGTACCACAGCGGCCACAACACCCTGCGCAAAATTCGCCGCCCTTCACTTGTGAACGGCACACTGCAAGGCAAAGACGAAGACACCGTAGACATTGTGCGCGGCGAGCGCCGCCGCCGCTTGCACAAAGCTTTTTTGCGCTACCACGACCCGAACAACTGGCCCCTGCTGCGCGACGCACTCAAAGCCATGGGACGCGCCGATCTGATCGGCAACGGCAAACACCACCTGATCCCCACCTTTCAGCCGCT
>CANFOR010000241.1 GCA_947448675.1 Betaproteobacteria bacterium | reverse complement strand
CGCCGGTAGCGCGCGCCGAGACGATGCGCGGAGCCACAGCAAACTCCACCAAGAGCGCCAGCAGCATTCCGGTCACTATTAAAAACATAGCTGCCGACGCACGATTGGCGGGCGTTGCAGCCATTTTTTCCTCTAATTCATAGGCCGTATCGGTGGGCTGTGCGGCATGGGCGGGTGGCTGCATCGCCATCAGCATGAGCAGGCCCATGCACAGCGAGACGCCGGTTTGTGCACTGAACAGTTTGGCCGCCATGGCACCGGCTATCGGCGGGTTGCCCAGTTGGGCAAACAGCATGGGCACGACCAAAAATCCCAGGGTACTCAAGCTCCCCCACCACAGCGCAGCGGCCAGCAGGGCAATGCGTTGGCGCAGGGCATGGCTCATCAAGCTTGCGCTGGCTTTACAGATAGTGCACGGCCACGATTTCGTAGCGTTTGGTGCCGCCCGGAGCCTCTACCACGGCTACGTCGCCTTCTTCTTTGCCAATCAGGGCGCGGGCAATCGGGCTGGAGATGTTGACCAAGCCCAGCTTCAAGTCGGCCTCGTCTTCGCCGACAATTTGGTAGCGCAGTTTGTCGCCAGAGCTTTCTTCTTCGAGCTCGACGGTGGCGCCAAACACCACCCGACCACCGGCTTCTACAGCGGTGGGGTCGATGACTTGCGCGGCCGAGAGTTTGCCCTCGACTTCTTGGATGCGGCCTTCAATAAAGCCTTGGCGGTCTTTGGCGGCTTCGTATTCGGCGTTCTCGCTCAGGTCGCCCTGGGCGCGCGCTTCAGCGATGGCGTTAATCACCCAAGGGCGCTGCACGGTTTTGAGTTCGTGCAGTTCGGCCTTGAGTTTTTCTGAGCCTTTTTTGGTAATCGGGATGGTGGCCATAAGTGTTCTCCAAAAGCAAACCGCCCGGCGTTGCCACCGGGCGGCGATATGGGCTCAATTATGCCGCGTTCTGCGCCTGGCGGGGCACAGAACAATCAATCGCGGCCAGCTTCGACGATTTTTTCAGCCAAGTGCTTGGGGTTGCTAAAACAGGTTTCGTGGCTGCCCTGTCCCACCACGTAACGGAACAGGCCCAGGCGCTCGGACAGGCGCGGGTGCCAAGGCATGCTGTGGGGCAGCGCGGCGTCGGCCAAAAAGTTGACGTAGCTTTTGCCAAGTTGCATGGCGGCCAGCTCGGTTTTGAGCGCAATGGCGTCGGTAAAAGTTTTATACGGCTGTGGGTTGAGCTGGTCAAAAGCGCTTTGCGCCAGAGCCGCGTCAGCGTCGTTGATGAAGGCGTCGCGCCACACTGGAAAGGGCAGCATCACCGCGCCACCCATGGCCGCAGCAATGGCGTCAAACATGCCCACGTAGTGGGGTGGCACCATGCTGTTCAAGCTCTCGCCCGACAACGGCACAAAGGCGTTGACGCAGACCAGGCGCGCAATGCGCTCGGGCAGCTCATCAGCCGCCTTGCTAATCGCAATGCCGCCGTAACTGTGGCCCATGAGGCGTACGTTTTTCAGGTCGTGCTGGTTCAGGTAGTCGATCAGTGACTGCGTGGCATCGGCAAAGCCGGTGCTGGCCCGGTTCCATCCAAGAGGGTTAAAGCGTTGTTCTCAGCATGAACATTTGGAATTTTTCCGCAATTTTTGTAGATAAAAGTACGTGTTTACCCTTGGTTTACAGATCAGACGCATGCCCTGACCAGAATGGTTTTGCACCCGTACACAACCCGTGTTGGGGCTCGGCGCTTTGCCGAACTGCGGCTGCTGTGGCAGCTATGCATGTGCAATTTAACTTCTGAGGGTATTTATGAAAAAACAAGTCCTTTTTACTTTGCTGGCCACCGCTCTTGTCGGTAGCGCATTTGCCGATGGCGCCGATGGCCAATGGCGTGGCAACCTGGGTGCGTCGTTCTCGGCCAACTCGGGCACGAGCAAAAACGAAGCGCTTTTGCTCAACGCTGACGGTGCACGCACCACAGCGGACGACAAGATTTCTGCAGGTGCTTACATCAACCAAGGCAAGAGCACCATCGCGGGCACCAGCACCACCACGGCCAACAAAGCCGGTGCGCGCGCCCAGTACGACTACAACCTGTCGAGCCAAATGTATGGCTACGGCAAGCTGGCTTTTGATACCGACCGTGTGAACAGCCTGGACTTACGCAGCCAATTGGGCGCGGGCGTGGGCTACCACGTGATCAAAGCCCCTGACATGACGTTTGACGTGATGGGCGGCGTGGGCGCAGTGAAAAACACCTACACCCAGGTAGAAACCATTGGCTCCACCACTGGCACCAGCTTTAACAGCGTGGGCCTGGAGCTGGGCGAAGAGTCCACCCACAAGATCTCGGACACGGTGTCCTTCAAGCAGCGCCTGGACTTTGCGCCCGGCCTGACCGGCATCAAGAGCGACCTGGTGAAGTTCAACGCGCAGCTGAATGTGTCGATGTCCAAAACCCTGTCTTTGAACGTGGGCGTGATGGACACCTACAACAGCAAAACCCCCGTGGGCATTGCCAAGAACGACCTGGGCATTTTCACCGGCCTGAGCCTGAAACTGGGCAGCTAAGCCCGCTTGAGCCTGGCTTCGAAGCCAGGTTAACAAAAAGCTGTCAGTGCGGGGCAATGCCCTGCGCTGACGGCTTTTTTTATGGGGTGCTGTGTGTCAGCTTGGTGCTTACGCAGCCAGCAACTGCGCGTGCATTTCTTGCACCGAAATCACGTCGAGCTTGTCGAGGTACTTCATGCCCTCGACGGCCGCTTCGGCACCCGCGATGGTGGTGAAGGTGGTGACGCGTGCCAGCAGGGCCGAGGTGCGAATTGCGCGCGAGTCGGCAATGGCGTTGCGCCGCTCTTCGACGGTGTTGATGACCAAGACAATCTCGTTGTTCTTGATCATGTCCACCACGTGTGGCCGGCCTTCGGTGACCTTGTTCACCACCTGCACGGCAATGCCTGCAGCGGCAATCGCAGCGGCTGTGCCCTTGGTTGCCGTTACTACAAAATTCATAGCTGCCAAGGCACGCGCCACCTGCACTGCACGGGGTTTGTCATTGTTTTTGACGGTTAAAAACACCTTGCCCGAGTTCTCGCCTGCGGCCATGTTCGGCCGTGGCAGTTTGGTGCCTGCGCCAATTTGGCTCTTCACGAAAGCCTCGCCAAAAGTTTTGCCCACGCCCATTACCTCGCCGGTTGACTTCATCTCGGGGCCGAGGATGGTGTCTACACCGGGAAACTTCACGAACGGGAACACCGCTTCTTTCACGCTGAAGTACGGCGGCGTGACTTCTTTGGTCACACCTTGCGAGGCCAGCGACTGCCCGGCCATGCAACGCGCTGCCACCTTGGCCAGCTGAATGCCGGTAGCCTTGCTCACATAGGGTACGGTGCGGCTGGCGCGAGGGTTGACTTCCAGCACGTAGATCACGTCGTGGCCGTCTTTGTTTTGAATCGCAAACTGCACGTTCATCAGGCCGACCACATTCAGCGCTTGGGCCATGGCGGCGCTTTGGCGCTTGAGCTCGTTCACCGTTGC
Organism: Betaproteobacteria bacterium; assembly: GCA_947448675.1. GTDB lineage: Bacteria > Pseudomonadota > Gammaproteobacteria > Burkholderiales > Burkholderiaceae_C > CANFOR01. The sequence continues at coordinate 430 of CANFOR010000241.1, read as the reverse complement.
GCTGGAGAGCGAATACGGTGGCAGCGAGCAAGCCGAGTCGCCACTGTGCACGCCAGCTTGCTCGATGTGTTCCATCACGCCGCCGATCAGGGTAGCGCCGGTGTCGTCGCGCAGGCAGTCGACGTCGCACTCAATCGCATCGTTCAAAAAGCGGTCGAGCAGCACGGGGGAGTCGTGGCTGACCTTGACAGCCTCACGCATGTAGCGCTCCAGGTCGCGCTGCTCGTGCACGATTTCCATGGCGCGACCACCCAGCACGTAGCTGGGGCGCACCACCAGGGGGTAGCCCAGGGCGGCAGCTTTTTCCAGCGCTTCGGGTTCGGTGCGCGCGGTGGCGTTCGGCGGCTGCTTGAGGCCCAGTTCGTGCAGCAGTTTGGAGAAGCGCTCGCGGTCTTCGGCGGCGTCGATCATGTCGGGCGATGTACCAATG
>CANFOR010000240.1 GCA_947448675.1 Betaproteobacteria bacterium | reverse complement strand
GTATGGGCCATGTCCATACCCGTGTGTGGGTTAGCGGGACTGGTTTGGGCTTGGGCCAAAGCCGCGCCTGCCAAGCAAAACCCAGCAATCAAACTGCGTGCGAGTGTGTGTTTCATAAATGCTCCTGTGCGTTAAAACCGAATCTGCCCCAAGGCATTTTCACCTTGGGCCGGGCTCACTGTGCGCAAGCTGCGTGTCTTCGCCATGAACTGTGAATGATAATTTGTAAAGCCTGCCAAAACCTGCACAAATGCGCAGAAAAATCCGCCAAACCAATCTTTACACAAGCGCTACACAGGCTTCAAAATAAGCTGTCACCATGTAGTTCCCAGCTCTTCGAAGTCTTCCAAGCTGGCCTTGCTAACCAGGAGTTCGCCATGAAAACCAAATTTTTCGCTCTGTCGCTCATTACTGCAGCCGCATGCCTGCCCCTGCTCGGGCACGCGCAAGCTGCGCCAGCACAAGCCCCAGGCCCCGAGATGGCCCGCGTGTTGTCGAGCACGCCGATGGTGCAAAAAGTCGCTGTGCCCCAGCAGGTGTGCAGCAATGCCCAGGTCGTGACGTCTACGCCCAACACCGGTGGCGGTGCGCTCTTGGGTGCGCTAGCGGGTGGCGCCTTGGGCAGCGTGGTGGGTCAGGGTAGCGGGCGCATTGCCGCCACCGCCCTGGGCATTTTTGGTGGGGCCGTTGCTGGCGACAAGATCGAAAGCAACACCCCTGCCGCGGTGCAAAACGTGCAGCAATGTGCCACCCAAACCACTTACCAAGACACGCTCGTGGGCTATAGCGTGTTGTACGAATACGCGGGCAAACAGTACACCGTGCAAATGCCAAACGACCCCGGTCCAACGCTGGCGATTCAGGTCGCACCCGTGGGCATGGCCGCACCCGCTACCGCGCCGGTGTATGCACAACCCGTAGCCCAAGCCGTGGTGCAGCAAGTGCCGCAGCAAGTGATCGTGGTGCCCAGCTATGCACAGCCCTACTACTACCCGCCTGTGGGCCTGTCGATTGGCCTGGGCGGCTATTGGGGTGGGCATGGTCGCTGGCGCTAAAGGCGTTGGATAATGGTTCACTAGTCCATTCGCCCGCCACCCCGGGCCCTCTTTTGCTGCCCGCACGCCATGCACACACCACCCCTGAACCGAGCCCATCGTCGCCACCATTTGCAGCAGAAGCCGGGGCAATCGGGCCGCTCCCTGCTCTCGATTTTTGCGCTGACCGTCTTGGTGGCCTTGCTCGGCCTGGGTGGCTGGTGGTGGAAGAACCGCGCCGACGCAGACCCCGCTAACGCCGCGCGCCCTGCCGCCAGCAGCCCGGGTGGCGCTGGCGGTAATGCAAGCGGCGCTGGCACTAGCGGCCCAGGTGGCCAAGCTGGCCCAGGCGCTGGCGGTCGCCGTGGCGCTGGCCCCAACCGCAACCAACCCGTGTCGGTACAGCAGGCGCGCAAGCAAGACGTGCGCGTGATCGTCAACGCCATCGGTAATATCGTCGCGCTCAACACCGCTGCCGTGCATTCGCGCGTCGACGGTTTGATTACCAGTGTGCTAATCCGCGAAGGCCAAGACGTTAAAGCGGGCCAGCCCCTGCTGCAGCTCGACCCATCGGCCTTCAAAGCCGCGCACGAGTCTGCCCTGGGCGTGCTGACACGCGACCAAGCCCAGCTCGACGGGGCCAAAGTCGATTTAGCGCGCTACAAGGCGCTGCTGGCCAAAGACTCCATTCAAAGCCAGCAAGTGGACACGCAAGAGGCCTTGGTCAAGCAACTCAGTGGCACCGTACGCGCCGACCAAGCAGCCGTGGCCACGGCCCAACTCAACCTCGACTGGTGTACGGTGAAAGCGCCCATCAGTGGCCGCCTGGGTTTGCGCGCCTACGACCTGGGCAATATGGTGCACGCCAACGACGCAGGCGGCATTGTCACCATCACCCAAACCCGGCCGATTGGGGCCACCTTCACCGTGCCCGAACTCAACCTGGGCCAGGTGATGCGCCAAGTGAAAAGCAAAACACCCATGCCGGTCGAGGTCTGGGACCGCGAACAAAAACGCCAGATTGCTGTGGGCACTTTGCTGGCTACCGACAACGCGGTAGACGCCAGCACCGGCACCATCCGCATGAAGGCCAGCTTTGCCAATAACGACGAGAGCCTGTTCCCCAACCAGTTTGTGAATCTGCGCATGCAGGTAGACACCATCCAAGACGCCATCACCGTGCCCAGCAATGCAGTGCAGCGCGGCGCGGTGGGCACCTTTGTCTACGTGGTGGACAACGCCAGCGGCACGGTGGCGATGCGCAAAGTGCGTACCGGCGCCAGCGACAACGACTGGGTTATCGTGACGGGTGAGGTGCAAGCCGGTGACACGGTGGTGACCGACGGTGCCGACCGACTGCGCGACGGTGCCAAGGTGGAAGTAATCGTGCCTCAAGCCAGTGGCCCCGGTGGCCCTGGTGGCGGGGCAGGCCGCAGACGCGATGGAGCCCCTGGCCCACGGCCTGCTGCATCTGGCGCATCGGCCTCTGCCTCTGCGTCTACCGATGGCGCTACAAATTCAGGAGCTGCCAACGCACGCCCAGCAAGCGTTTCAGGCACTTTCAATGCTAGCGCTGAGCGCCCACGATGGATGGACTTTTTGCCGCCCAACACTTCAACCGCCGAGATTGACAAAATCAAAGCCATGGACCCAGAAACGCGGCGCGACTACATTCGCAAATTACGCCAAAGCCAAGCCCAATAGCGCCCAAGGTTCGCACCATGAATCTGTCGCGCATTTTTATTCTTCGCCCGATTGCTACCTCGTTGCTGATGGTGGCGGTGCTGATTGCCGGCAGCATGGCCTATGGCCTGCTCCCGGTGTCCGCCCTGCCCGAGGTGGACTACCCGACCATCCAGGTCACCACGCTCTACCCAGGTGGCAGCCCCGATGTGATGACATCCTCCGTCACCGCACCGCTGGAGCGCCAGTTTGGCCAGATGCCGGGTCTGGAGCAAATGTCGTCCACCAGTTCGGGCGGAGCCTCGGTGATTACGCTGCGCTTCTCCTTAGACGTGTCGCTCGACGTGGCCGAGCAGCAGGTGCAAGCGGCCATCAATGCGGGCAGCAATTTGCTGCCGTCCGACTTGCCGATGCCGCCGATCTACAGCAAGGTCAACCCGGCCGATGCACCCGTGCTGACCTTGGCCATTACCTCGCCCTCGCTGCCGATTCAGCAGGTCAACGACTTGGTAGAAAACCGCTTGGCGCAGCGCATCTCGCAAGTGCCGGGGGTGGGCTTGGTGTCGATTGCCGGTGGGCGCAGGCCTGCGGTGCGCATCCAAGCCAACACCGGGGCCTTGGCCGCGGTGGGTTTGTCGATGGACGACGTTCGCAGCGCCATCACGGCGGCCAACGTCAACCAGGCCAAGGGCAGCTTTGACGGCCCAGCGCGCGCCTCGACCATTGACGCCAATGACCAAGTGCGCAGCGCAGCGGAATATGGCGCGCTGATCATCGCCTACAAAAATGGTGCGCCGATTCGGCTGGCCGACATTGCCAATGTGGTGGACGGCGTAGAAAACGCACGCATTGCGGCCTGGGCCAACCAGGTGCCGGGCATTATTTTGAACATCCAGCGCCAGCCCGGCGCGAATGTGATCGACACGGTCGACCGTATCCAAAAGCTGCTACCCAAATTGCAGGCCACTTTGCCCGCGTCTTTAGACGTGGCGGTGTTGACCAACCGCACGGTGACCATTCGCGCCTCGGTGCACGACGTGCAGATCGAACTGCTCTTGGCCGTGGCCTTGGTGGTGATGGTGATTTTTGTTTTCTTGCGCAGTGCTTCGGCCACGCTGATCCCCAGCTTTGCCGTGCCCTTGTCCTTGATCGGCACCTTTGGCGTGATGTACCTGGTGGGTTTTTCCATCAACAACCTCACCCTGATGGCGCTGACCATTGCCACCGGTTTTGTGG
>CANFOR010000239.1 GCA_947448675.1 Betaproteobacteria bacterium | reverse complement strand
CCGGCATGACCACAATGCCAGGATTGCCTTGGAAACTCAGGCCCGCTACGTGGCAAGCATTGCAACTCGTTTTGAAGCTTGCGTCGTTGTGGCTAAAACCCGAACCACTGAATTTTGCACTGTTGCCAACAGGCAATGTGGTAATGCTCGTGTTCGCACCTGTGTGGCAACTCTCACAACCCAGACCACCCATCGGCATATGGGTATTGCTAGGCGCCACAATGGAGAAACTAGCCGATGGAATGGCAAACTGTGCGGCATTGGCTGCGCTGTGGCAATCGGCGCAATTGATCGTGGTCGATGGCGCGTTGGCGTGTATGTCTGCAATCGCTGGCATGACCGCAAAACTAGCGTTTTTATGGCAGGCCGCGCAAGAAGCTGTTGCCAGCGTAGGAATGTGGTTTGCGGGCTTGACCGTCGTAGAACTGAAGTCCGTCACCGTATGGCAGTTCGAGCAATCGCCACTGGCGGGGTGCGCAGCGTCGGCCACATTAAACTGACCCGCTGCGGATAGAGGTCGCGTTTGGAAACCAGTGAACGGCGTTTTCGTAGTAATCGGGAAGGTCGTCATGCCCATCCAAACGTAATTGGCTTCGTGGCAGCTATTGCAGTTGTTGCTGACACCCGTGTGAATTTGCGCACCCGTTATCGGAGGGGTTTGGTGAAAGCCGGTTCCGGGGGGAGACAGCGTAGCAATACCAGCCAGCAGGCCCGAGGGGGCAGTGTGGCAGTTCTCGCAGGTAGTTGAGCTTGGTATATGGGAGCTGATGCCCGGCACACTAGATGGTGGCATGACAACGATGTTAGTGATGCCAGCAAAGGTACTGCCAGAAACTGCGGGGCCGTGACAGACATTACAAGCAACTGTCGTACCGCTATGCGTGAAGGCTGCGCCACTGAATTTTGCATTGTTTTGCACCGGTACCGCCGTACTCGGTACGTGGCAGGTCTCACAAGCAGTGTTGCCCATGGGCACGTGATTGCCTGGTGGGGCAACAATCGAAAAACCTGCGGCAGGTATTGCGTAAACAGCAGCGTTGGCCGCGCTGTGGCACTGCGCACAGTTTGCATTGGTAGACGGCGCATTGGCGTGTATATCTGCAATCGCAGGCATCACCGACAGGTCAGAGTTCTTATGGCAAGAACCGCAAACGGCGGCAGCTGCAGTTGGAATGTGGTTCCCTGGCTTGACTACGCCATAACTAAAGTCCGTCACCGTATGGCAATTCGAACACTCGCCACCTGCGGGGTGGAGCGGATCCACGATGCTAAAGGTCGAACCAGCAGCATTCGGACGGGTTTGGAAGCCGGTGTACTTAGCTCCTGGAGTTATTGCACTAGGCAGAATCGGGTATTGCCCCATGCTCATCCATACATTGCCCGCTTCGTGGCAGCTCACGCAGCCAGTAACGCCATTGTGAATATCCGCGCCAGCGGGTTTGGGCAGCATAAAACCGCTGCCAGGCAAGGACTTTGACCCCGTTACCGATACCAAGGCAGCAGGAACCACACCTTTGTGGCAAGTCTCGCATTGCGCCGATGCTGGAATATGCGAACCCGGCCCAGGATAGCTTGATGGCGGCATCACCACAATGCTGCTGACGCCATAGAAAGTGCTACTGGTCACATTCGGGCCGTGGCAGGTGTCGCAACCCGATGCAATGCCTGCATGGCTAAATTGCCCGCCTGCAAAGGTGTTCATGCCGCCCACGCCGGTTGCACCACCCAAAGGAACCAATACGCTGGGTACGCTGTTTACGTGGCAGGTCTCACACGTTAGGCCACCCATGGGAATGTGTGCAGGCACCAAGTCCAAGGCCGACTTGGCCGTCACGCCAAAGAAGCTCTGCCCATTGTGGCAAGAGGCGCAGTTGGTGCTGATTCCGGTATGGCTAAAAGCAGAGTTGTTAAATTTGGCGCCGTCCACTACCGGCAAGCTCAAACTGGAATTAGCACCCACGTGGCAATTTTCACAACCCAAACCACCCAAAGGAATGTGGCCCGGTGGCGTAGACACTACTGCAAAATTGGTAGCAGGAATGGCAAAGGAAGCGGCTGCCGCTCCGTGACACTGCGCGCAATTGGTTTGTGGCGAGTTGGCGTGGATTGCCGTTATGGTTGGCTTAACGCGGTAATCCACATCAACGTGACACGACGCACAAGCTGCCGTAGTTGGAATATGGTTTGCGGGTTTCGTGGTCACGCTACTGAAATCGGTCACTGTATGGCATTGCGAACAGTCGCCGCTTGTAGGGTGACCAGCATCTGCAACATTAAACGCACCCGCAGTAGCCTGTGGACGAGTCTGAAACCCCTTGAATGGCGCTGATACCGTTATGGGGTACTGGTTCATCCCCAGCCACATGCTGCCCGCCTCGTGGCAACTTGCGCAGTTGCCAGCAATGCCCGCGTGGATCATGGCACCCGTAGGCGCAGGGTTCAAAAACCCACTGCCTGGCACACCACCCGAGGTCAGTGGCGAAACCAAGCCGCCGGGCACGCTCGCCAAGTGGCAGCTTTCGCACCGAGTAGAAGTGGGCAAGTGCGAACCCACACCTGCCGCGCCCGAAGGCGGCATGACCACGATATTGGTGACACCATAGTAAGTGCCATTGGTCACATTGGGTCCGTGGCAGGTTGCGCAACTGGAGCTAATTCCCGTGTGGCTAAACAAACCACCAGAGAATGACGTGTAGCCGTTGATTTTGGATGCTTGGTGGCAAACGTCGCAACCCAAACTCCCTGGATTGGGCAAATGGTTATCGGGCATGCCCTTGGCACCGACATTGTTGTGGCAGCTCGCGCACTGCATACCAGTTGCTTCTACTGTAGTGTGGTCAAACTTCGACACCGGCAAAAAAGCCATCGTGTTGTGGCAAGCACCGCAATTCAAATTGGTAGGTATATGGCCCGCAGGTTTGCCCTTGGTATGGAAGTTGTCGTGGCAAGACTGGCAAGTGTTAGCCTGTACGCCAACGTGGCTAAAAACCACACCTCCAAAGGTCGGTGATGTCACCGCATGGCAGCTGTCGCAGGATGCCGTTGCAGGAATGTGATTCACCGGCTTAGCGGTTGCGGCCCTGGGGTTGCCCTGGGCATGGCAGGTTGCGCAATCGCGCGGCGTGCCTTTGAAAATACCGTTGATGTGGCAGGTCTCGCAACGCACGGTCTGGTGCGCGCCCTGCAGTGGGAAGCCCGTCGCAGCGTGGTCAAAAGTGCCGCCAACTGGCTGCGCCACGGTCAACTGCGCACCCGCCAACAACAAGCCAGCGAACACAACGAGCATGCATCGGCGCAGTGCCAATACAGGAGCAAAGCTACGAATTAAGTGGGCCAGCATGGGGGGGGGTCCGATTCGTTAGTACCATTTACTTAAAATAAGTATGCCAATCAACAAAGCAGTTTTACAAAGCTGAGGCAGTGTGATTGTGCACGAATAGCATTCATTTTTGATCTCGATAATGTACCGTTTGTAAAGAAACGCTATTTTTTGGGCCTCTGGCTGATGTCAAAGGGCTTCTCATGCTCTTTGGGCTTGCGCGTTGGCATCATGGTTTCCATGAATTGCATCGACAAAATCGAACTGTGGGCAAACTCTTTTTTGCGGCTCGTCTTGGGCACGCCCAGCACCGCACCCGCCCAAAACAAAAAGAAACCCAGAAACCACAGCACAAAAAAGAAGATGACTTTGTCAAAAAAGCCATAGTCCAGCTTGAAGAGTGAAAAGTCGACCAAACTCACGCACCAAAGTGCGGCACCCGCCGACACCAAGGCTGCGACACGGCTGAGCTGCTTCACGCTAATCAAACGCAGCTTCAAGAAGAAGTAGCCAATGGCCAGAATCAATACGGCGACGACTAGAAGTACAAGTGCAATGTTCAACGGAGATTTCATATCACAGATTTAGCGGATTTAAACTAGACGAGCGCATGCCTCACACTGGATTTCGCAGCTTG
>CANFOR010000238.1 GCA_947448675.1 Betaproteobacteria bacterium | reverse complement strand
GTTGGTGTTCAAGGGCCTGACCGAAAAACGTTTTATCGAGCGCCCGAGTACCGTTTACAACCTCTACCAAATGGACCATGGCATCAGCGTGCTGCGCGCCCAAGAGCGAGCGCGTGCCGCAGCCGCCAGCCGCGAAGTGGCACGCATTTTGGGTGTGGCAACGGGTGTGCCCGTGCTAGAGGTGCACCGCATAGCTCTGAGCTTTGGCGAGAAGCCGGTGGAGTACCGGGGGTCTACCGTCAACACCCAGCAGCACGACTATGTGAGCGTGCTGTCTAAGCCGGCATAGTAGGTTCAGCTGCAGCCGAAACTGCACTCAGTGTTGCGCCACTGAGTTGACTACGCAAGTAGTCAAGCAAGGCGCGGTTGCGCGACAGGCGCAGCCGCTCGGGGGAACACACTGCGTTGACGCTGCTGCCAAACTTGGTCACTGGTGTCCATTGCGGCAGCAGGCGCACCAAGCTGCCTTGGGCCAAAGCCTCGGTGCACACATAGAGCGGTAGCAATGCCACGCCCAATCCAGCAATAGCGGCTTGCGCGACGGCGTCGGCGTTATTGGCGTGGTAACGGCTGTGCACACGTACCCGTTCCACGCGCTCACCACGCACCAATTGCCAAGCGTCGTCGGAACTTTCGCGCCAGTAGCTCATACAGGGGTGTTTTAGCAAATCAGCGGGTTCTTGTGGCAGGCTGGCGCTGGCCAAATGGCTGGGCGCGGCACATAACACCCAATCCAGCCGCGCCACGGGTGTAACGCGTAAGTTGGCGCTTGCCTGCGCCGTCATGCGCAAGGCGATGTCGATGCTTTCGTAGGCAATGTCCATCAGGCGGTCGTCCAGCGTCAGTTCGATCTCAATGGCGGAGTGGCGGGCCAAGAACCCAGGTATCAGGCTGGCCAAGACTTTTTGCCCCCACGAGCTGGGCGCGGTAATGCGAATTTGGCCACTTAGGTTTTGTTGTAAATCGCGCAGGCTTTCATCGGCATTGCCCAAGCATTGCAAGGCATCGCGGGCCGAAACTAAATAGGTCTCGCCAGCGGGTGTGAGTGCAATGCGCCGCGTGCTGCGGGCAAACAGCGTTGCCTTGACCGCCTGCTCCAACTGGGCGACCCGCTTGCTGGCCACACTTTTGCTGATATCCAGCTCATTGGCAGCGGCAGTCAGGCTACCGTGCTGGGCGACCTTCACAAAAGTCAGGAGCATATCGGTGCTGATAGACATGGTGGTTTGCAAGCCCAGCTTGGCAATTGTCAACAAATTGGAAACAATAGGTTTGCATTTAAGCAGATGCTAAAAAGCCTGTCAAACCCTAGACTGGCTGCGGTAGATCCAACCACCCCTAACGATAAACGGAGACAAATGATGTTGAAAATTTACGCTGACCCTATCACCGTCAACTGCCGGAAAATATTGGCGGCAATGGCATTTATGGACGCACCTTTTGAGCGCGTTCATGTGGACTATTTCAAAGGCGAGCAAAAGGACGCGAGCTATTTAGCCCTCAACCCGAATGCCTCTATACCTGCTTTGGTGGATGGCGATTTTGTGCTCTGGGAATCCAATGCCATGATGGGCTATGTCGCTGACAAACTCGGGCACGAAAGCGCCTATCCTCGTGACTTGCAAACCCGAGCCGACATCAACCGCTGGCTGCTCTGGGAGTCGTCTAGCTGGTTCCCCGCCTGCTATGGTTATTTGGTAGAGAACTGCGTCAAACCTTTGCTGGGCGGCGCACCCGACCCCGTGGTGCTGGAAAACCAAGCTGTTCAGTTTCATAAACTTGCCGCCATTTTGGATGCGCGCTTGGCCACCAGTGCCTGGGTCTGTGGCTCCAAACCCACCATTGCCGACATTGCATTGGCCGCGCCCATGCACCTGCACCCCTACCAAGAATTGCCGTTGAAGGCCCATAAAAACCTGCAACGCTGGATGCTCGACGGTGTAGAAAAACTGCCTTGCTGGGACAGCACCTATGTAGGCCCAGGCTTCACTTTGACTCGGCCCAACTAAATCCAGCTACTGGGCCAATGCAGTGCGCTATTGGCCTAGTTCACGCAACCTATTCAGCCGACCTTTGGCCACACACCATGCTCTCTGCCATGCACTCTAATTACGCCGTCCAAGATGTTCGCGCAGCACTCAACTACACCGAAGACAATGGCGTAGCGCCGGACTACTACTTCTACGAGCCCGACCCAGCGGTAAAACAAAACCCGCCGGGCACGGATACGCATGAAGTCGCCATACGCGACGGTTGGCCAAGGCTGAACGAGTTCTCGCTCGATCGCGAGGGTTTTGTGTTGCGGCCGTTCCCAGAAAAATTTAACCAGTTCGACGACGATGCGGCGATTAAACAAGCTTTTTATTCGCAGGTGATTCATTTCGTCAAGCAGCACACTGGCGCGCAGCGCGTCGTAGTGTTTGACCACACGATTCGCAAACGACTGCCCGCCGACCTCAAAGCACAAACCACGGTGCAGCGACCAGCCGTGCTGTTGGTACACAGCGACTACACCGTCGACTCCGGCCCGCAGCGCGTGCGCGATATCGTGCCGGACGAAGCTGATGATTTGCTCAAACGTCGCGTGGCTTTTTACAATGTGTGGAAGCCCCTTTACCGCACGGTAGAAGAGCTGCCCCTGGCCATGTGTGATGCCAGCAGCCACGCCGCGCAAGACATGCTGCGCATGGATCTGAAGTACCAAGAGCGCACGGGTGAAATTTATGTGATGCGTTACTCACCCTCACACCGCTGGACCTACTTTCCCAAAATGCAAGCCGACCAGGCCTTAATTCTCAAAACCTACGACTCGGCAACCGATGGCCGCGCCCGCTTTATGGGACACAGTGCTTTTGAAGATCCCAACACCCCAGCCGATGCACCCAAACGCGAGAGCATTGAGGTGCGCACCATGGCATTTTTTAACGCATAAACGCAGCGCTATGCGGGCAAGGCCCATGCTGTTTGCGAAACACCCTGGGTTCGATAGCACTCGCTGCCCATAAGCCCCGTCGCGCCGCTTGGGCCTGCGCCTGCTCGGCGGCATAGGGGCCGGCGTAGTGGCGGAAGTGGTAGCTCCAAGCATGGCCATTGGCTACCATCCAGCGGCCTACGTCTTCGCCACCCAGGTTCACTCGGGCGAGCAGACGGCCATAGTCGTCACGGGCCTTGCTTTGCAATTGCACGCTTTGGTGCATCACCCGCGCTTGCAGGGCGGCGCTGGCCTGGGGGCCCCAAGCTTGGCAGCTCTCAGGGGCATCCATGCCTTGCATGCGCACCTTGGTTAGCGCGCCCCGCGCACTGGTGCGCACCCACAGGGTGTCACCATCGGTCACATGGGTGACGACTCCGGTGTAAGTGCGTGCTTGCGAAACGCTGCATGCCAGGCATGCAAAGCAGAGCCAAGCTAAGCGCAGCAGAACGCGTGCTATGGGCGGCGTTAGAGGTTTTGAATAAGCCATTTAGTTGCAACGCCCAAGACAGCCAACCAGATGACAAGCACCAAGGCCAAGCCCCAAATCATGCTGGGTAAACGGGCCTGCCATTGGTCTGCAGCGGCCAGCATTTCAGTCCACAAACCGGGCGGTAAAAGTTTGACGACCAAGGCAACGCCCAAGGGAATCAAGACCAGATCGTCCAACAAGCCCAGCACTGGAATGAAGTCGGGGATCAAGTCCACTGGGCTAAGGGCATAGGCCAAAGTCAGGAACGCTACGATTTTTGCAGCACGTGGCGTACGCCTGTCGCGCCTAAGAAGCCACAAGGCCTTTAAATAGCGCCATAGATTGGCCTTGTTGACTGCACTGAAAAGCTTAGCGAGTTTGCGCATAATTCAGGTAGAGTACGTGCTGACTGGCCCGGGCACGCTTTGGGCGATTCGACACCTCATTTTATTTTCATGTCTCCTACCTGAGCGACCCTAACATGACCTACGCCAACACCCAACTCCTGATTGCCAATGAATGGCGCGACGCCACTGGTGGCAAAAGCCT
>CANFOR010000237.1 GCA_947448675.1 Betaproteobacteria bacterium | reverse complement strand
TGGCCCAGCCGCGTTGTACGGCGGCCAGCTTCCAGGCCAGGTTGTGAGCATCGGCTATGCCGCTGTTGCCGCCGCGCGCGCCAAAGGGGCTGACTACCTTGGCGGTGTCACCGACAAAAAACACGCTACCTTTGCGCAAACTGTGTAGGCATAGGCTGCGATAGGCGTAGGGGCCAACCCAGACGATTTCTACCGCGACATCGGGGCCAAACTGTTTGGCCAAGCGCTCGCGCACCACGTCTTCACGGCTGACTTCTTGTGGGTCGACGCCGGGAGGCATTTGGTAGTCAATGCGCCAGACGTCGTCGGCCATCAAGTGCTGCCAGACCGCGCGATTTTCGTTAAAGTGCGCTTCGATCCAGGTGTGGCGCTCAACCGGTGGATGGGTGTTAAAACGCACATCGGCAATGCACCAGCGGTCGTCGCCATGGCGCTGCGCCATGCCCACGCCCGTCCAGGCATGAAAGGGTGTGTGCGAGCCGCTGGCGTCGATGACGTGCTCGGCCTCTAGCTGGTAGCTGCCCGACGGTGTTTGCACGGTGAGCAGGGCCGCGTTTTCGTTTTGCGTAAAGGCGGTGACGCGCGACTTCCAACGCAGATCGATGCCGCCGAGTTCAGCAATGCGTTCGACCAAAAAGCCTTCGATATAAAACTGCTGGATGTTGATAAACGGCGGCTGCGCTGAGAGCTTGAAGGCGCCTTGTTGCTGCAAGTCAAAGCTGTAGACCTCGTCATGGCCGGCGAAGGTGCGGCCCACACTCCACTGCACGCCGCGCTGGGCAATGCGCTCATAAATGCCCAAGTTCTGAAATATTTCCAGCGACTTTTGCGTGTAGCAGATGCCCCGCGATGAAGCGCCCTTTACGCCCACGCTATTGTCTTCGTCGAGCAGCACAGCTTCTATGCCCAGGCGCGCCAGCGCACAGGCCAGCGTGAGCCCGCTCATGCCCGCGCCGACAATAACGATGGGACAGCGCTTGACCTGGCCGGTTAGGATTTCAGGCGGCGCAACAAAGGGGTATTCGGGCAATGCATAGCCCGTGCCCAAGGCAAATTCGTAGCCATTGGTGTAGGCCGGATCGGCAAACTTTTTGCCTTCTGGTGCCATGGGTTTGCGCGCAGCGTCTTGCATATCAGCCTTGCGCGCCCAGCAGTTCGGGTCGATCGTTGCGCTGCGGTTTGAGCGACTCTGCTACGGTGCCCGCCGCCTTCTCTGTGCGCCACTGCTGCTTGCGCGCCGTCCACTCGGCCAGTCGCGTATGGGCGGTTTTGCTCTCTTGCAGCATTTGAAATTCGCTGGCCAACTGCGCGGTAAATTCCATGCGCACGCCATTGGGGTCGAAGAAATAAATGCTCTTAAAAATATGGTGGTCGGTAATACCCAGTACCTCAACGCCATGGGCTTGCAAGCGGGCCTTCATCGCTTCTAAGTCGGCCACCGTGTTGACGCGAAAGCTAATGTGGTTGACCCACAGCGGCGTGTTGGGCGAGGGCAGAGCGGCTTGGTCATCACCGAGGTCAAAAAAAGCAATGAAGCTGCCATCTTGCAGGCGAAAGAAAAAGTGCGTGTAAGGGCAGTATTCCCCCGTGCTGGGCACCACATCGCTTTGGATGATGTGGTAGAGCGGCAGGCCCAAAATATCTTCGTAAAAATGCCGGGTTTCTTCGGCGTCTTTGGCGCGATAGGCATAGTGGTGCAACTGTTGCACTGGCGTAGCTGCCGGCAGGCTGGCCAGCAAGGCCCTAGAGAGCTGAAGTGCTACAGGCATGGTGGACTCCGAAATTTCACTAATCGTAATCAGTTTACCCTATCGTAATCGCCAGAGCGCGGCGTGTGCTGCGTGCTATATTGCTTGCAAGCAATTTTTTCAGCCGTACCAAGACCCCCCAGCTCTTTGCCTGCATGTCATTTTTTCTTCCCCACAAGGGCTGTGCATGAGCCCCGCCGACGCCCCAGCCTACCTGCCCAGTGGCACGGTCTACGGCACTCTGCTCAACTTTAGGGGCGAGTGGAATGCCTGGGCCTCGCAGATGCAGGCCGCGCCCTACCAAGCTGCGCCGCATGCGCCGGTGCTCTACATCAAAACCGCCAACACTTGGTCGCCAAGTGGCGCCGACATTGCTTTGCCCCACGGTGCGCAAAGCGTTGAAATAGGTGCCAGTTTGGCCATGGTGATAGAGCAAAATATGCCTAAAAATCCCGCCAATATTGCGTATACAGCTACAAATTTGATAGCTAACTGGGTTTTGCTCAACGACTTTTCACTGCCCCACAGCAGCTTTTTCAGGCCGCCAATAAAGTTCAAATGCCACGACGGTTTTTTGGGCATTGGCAGCCATTTGCGCAGTGCCGCCGAGCTGGGCGACCCCGTGCTGTGCAAGCTCACGGTGCGCGTCAATGGTGCTTTGGTGCAAGTGCTGGACTTTGCCCAGCTGCGCCGCAATGCCGCGCAACTCTTGGCCGATGTCTCGGAGTTTATGGTGCTGGAAACCGGCGACGTGCTGATGCTGGGCTGCGACGTCTGTGCCGACGGCAAGCGCCCCTTGGCCCGCGCGGGTGACGTGGTGGAGCTCTGCGTGCCCGGCTTTGCGCCCTTGGTCAATCGCATCGTGAGCAGCCGCATGCCGAGCAGCCCAGTAGCAGCGCCATGAAGCAAGCCCGCGTTATCTACCAAGGCCGAACCGTGTTGGCGCAAGAACGCGACGGCCAGCTGTTGATCGGTCAGCAACTGGTTGCGCCCGAGGCCGTGCAATGGTTGCCGCCGCTGCAACCTACAGCGCGCCCGCGCAGCATTTTGGCCCTGGGCCTGAACTACGCCGACCACGCCAAAGAGCTGGCCTTCAAAGCGCCCGATGAGCCGCTGGTGTTCCTCAAAGGGCAGAGTGCGCTCATTGGCCACCGGCAACACACCCTGCGGCCGGCAGGTGTGCAATTTATGCACTACGAATGTGAACTCACCGTGGTGATTGGCAAAACCGCCAAGAAGGTGCGGCGCAGCGACGCCTACGACTTTGTTGCTGGCTACACCGTGGCCAACGACTACGCCATTCGCGACTATTTAGAGAACTGGTACCGCCCCAATTTGCGCGTCAAAAACCGCCCCACCTGCACGCCGCTGGGGCCCTGGTTGGTTGACGCTTCCGACATTGCCAACCCGATGGCACTGGCCTTGCAAACCACGGTGAATGGCAAACGCACGCAAAGCGGCAACACCCGCGACATGATTTTTGACGTACCGTTTTTGATCGAATACTTCAGCAGCTTCATGACCCTGCAACCCGGTGATTTGATCCTCACTGGCACACCCGACGGCGTGGTCGATTGCCAGTGCGGCGACGAAGTCATCACCTCTATTGAAGGCGTGGGCAGCTTGGTTAATTGGATCGCCGCGCCTCCTCCAACCTGAGCCAGCACAGCAAGCAGCACTATGCAAATAGATCACCTCATCAACGGCAAGGCCGTCAGCAGCGCAAGCCGCTTTCAAAGCATCAACCCGGCCACGCAAGAAGTGCTGGCCGAAGTGGCTGCGGGCGGCGAGGCTGAAGTCAACGCTGCAGTGGCCGCGGCCAAAGCCGCCTTCCCCGCTTGGGCAGGCATGCCCGCGCCAGAGCGCGCCAAGATCATGCGCAAACTCGGCGACCTGATTGCCGCCCATGTGCCCGAGATTGCCCAGACCGAGACCAATGACTGCGGCCAAGTGATTGCCCAAACTGGCAAGCAACTCATACCGCGCGCGGCCGACAATTTTTATTACTTCGCCGAGATGTGCACCCGCGTTGACGGCCACACCTACCCCACCGCCACGCATTTGAACTACACCCTGTTCCACCCGGTGGGTGTGTGTGCGTTGGTGAGCCCGTGGAATGTGCCCTTTATGACGGCCACCTGGAAGGTAGCGCCCTGCTTGGCGTTTGGCAACACGGCGGTGCTCAAGATGAGCGAGCTCTCACCGCTCAGCGCCGCCCGCTTGGGCGAGCTGGCGCTAGAGGCGGGTGTGCCGCCCGGCGTGCTCAACCTGGTGCACGGCTATGGCGCAGAGGTCGGCGAACCCCTGTGCGCCCACCCCGACGTGCGGGCCATTAGCTTTACGGGCTCTACGTCCA
>CANFOR010000236.1 GCA_947448675.1 Betaproteobacteria bacterium | reverse complement strand
TTGTAGGTATTGGGCGAAATATATTGCTCAGAATAGGCATACAAGCAACCCGCCAAACCGGCAAAACCGGCGCTGATCACAAAGGCATACACCTTATAGCGGTAGACCGACACGCCCATGCAGTCTGATGCCACGGGGCTGCCACGCAAGGCTTCAAAAGCGCGGCCCAGTTGCGAACGCAAAATGCGGTGCACTATGACCAGAGAGATCACCATCAAGGCAAATACCAGCCAGTAAAAACCGTTCTCATGCAATTGCATGCCAAACAGCGATGGCTTAGGAACTTTAATGCCCAGTGGACCTTCGGTCAAAAAGGTCATTTCGTTGATCAAAATCTGGATGATGGTGCCAAAAGCCAAGGTCACCATGGCCAGGTAGGGGCCCGATACACGCAGAGCAGGCAAAGCCAGTAGGGCGCCAAAGCCTGCAGTAACCGCAATACTCGCGGGAATGATCAACCACAGCGGTGCAGCCAGCTTGAAGAACAATACGCCAGCGGTGTACGAGCCCACACCAAACAGGCCAGCATGGCCCAGCGACACTTGGCCGGTATAGCCCACCACAATGTCCAGGCCGAACAGCAAAATAGCGTAAATCATGATTGTGCCAATCATGTGCACGTAGTAGGGGTTGCTGGTAAACAGCGGCACTGCGGCCAGCAATGCCAAGCCAATGATGGCGGCAACGAGGGTCTTGCGATTCATCATTAAACTTTCTTAATAGCGGCTTTGCCAAACAGACCGGCAGGCTTGTAGGCCAAAACCAAGAGCAGCAGTACCAAGCCCGGCACGTCTTTGTAGCCGGTGGAGATATAAAACCCCGTGGTGGTTTCAGCAATACCCAAAATAATGCCGCCCACAATAATGCCCATGCCGCTGGTCAAGCCACCAATAATGGCGACCGCAAAAGCTTTCAAGCCCAATACCGCACCCATGGTGGCACCGGTGAGGGTCAGCGGCGCAATCAGCACGCCAGCAAAGGCTGCCGTGGCAGACGATAGCGCGTAGGAGAAGGTGATTACCAATCCGGTGTTAATGCCCATCAGTTTGGCGGCATCGCGATCGTTAAAGGTGGCCACCACGGCTTTGCCGTAAATGGTTTTGCGATTAAAAAACTCAACTGCCAGCATCATGATGACGGCTCCGGCCACCACTAGTAGCTCCATAGGCAACACGTTAGCGCCCAAAAACTTCAAAGGAGACTCCGGCAGAGGGGAGGGGAACTTCAAATCGTCGCGGCCCCAAATGTTTTCGGCCACGTTTTTAAAAATAATACCCAAGGCGATGGTCGACATGATCCAGCCAAACTCGCTCTTGATTTTGATGGCAGGGCGCACACCAATGCGCTCCACCACGCTGCCTTGCACCAAACCAAACACAATCACCAGCGGAATCATCAGCCAGTAATTCACCCCCATGTTGACCAAGGTCAGGCCGACCATAGCACCCAGCATGAGCGCGTCACCCTGACCGAAGTTCAGCGTGTCCGAGGTTTGAAAGGTAAGCTGGTAGCCAAAAGCAATGACCGCATAGATCATGCCCAGTGCAATGCCGCTGTAAATGAGTTGGAGCAGGATTTCCATAGATTTAACCTTGGGTAACAGTGCCGCGAAGCACTAAAAAAAACACCGCGATGGCCGAACAGCCCGCGCGGTGTTTTACAACGATCGCAATTACTTCTTGATAACCAAAGCGCCCTTGGCGTTGGCATCTTTCACACGCACTTGCGAAGCCACTTTTTGGTCTTCAGGGTAAGCGTACACCACGCGTTGGCCTTTGACTTCACCGAACACGGGGATGTTAGCGGTAATTGCCTCATGGTCTTTAGCGGTAAAAGGCTTGTTGTAGGTGGTCACAACGCCGTCAACGGGAGTCTTCAGGTCTTCCAAAGCGGCCTTGATTTTAGGGCCGTCGGTCGACTTGGCTTGGTTGATAGCAGCTGCCAGCAAATAGATGGAGTCATAGCCCTGGGCTGCCGACACGGGGGAGTCGATGCGGGCATTCTTGGGGCTAAAGGTCTTCAAATAGTTGATGATGAAAGACTGGCGCTTGGGCGTCGTGGGCTCTTGCAAAAAGGTTTGCGGCATGCGCGCGCCTTCGCCGCCAGGGCCAGCGTTGTCGATAAAGTTGGCCATCGACAGGGTCCAGCTACCAATCATCGGAACCTTCCAACCCAGCTTGGTCATGCCGTTGGCGATTTGGGCCAGCTCAGGGCCAATGCCATAAGTCAGCACCACTTCGGCGCCGGCTTGTTTAGCCTTGAGCAACTGGGCGGTCATGTCCACGTCTTTGATGTTGAATTTTTCAACTGCAACGGCTTTCACGCCTTTGAGTGCCAGCGCTTTTTCCAGGTCGTCACGACCGAGTTGGCCGTAGTTGGTGGAGTCGGCCAAGATGGCGACCTTTTTGTAGCCGCGGCGGCTTACAGCTTCTTCAACGATCATCGGCGCTTGGATGCTGTCGTGTGCAGCGTTGCGGAAGACGTAGTTCTCAGGCTGGTCGTCAAACTGATGGGTCACCAAAGAGCCAGTTGCCACGTTGTTGATGACGGGGATCTTGGCTTCTTGGAAGAAACGCTGCGAAGCCAGAGCCACGCCAGTGTTGATGTAACCCACCGTAGCGGTGACTTTCTCTTTGCTGATCAGCTCTTGGGCGATCTGCACGCCACGCTCGTTCTTGGCTTCGTCATCGCGCTCGACGGCTTCGAGCTTGCGGCCCAACACGCCACCGGCAGCATTGATCTCGGTAATGGCCAAACGCACGCCGTCGCGCATGCTCACGCCCATAGAAGACGAGCCGCCCGTAAAGGGGCCGGCAACGCCTATTTTGATGGTGTCAGCCGCATTGGCCAAGCCAGCCAAACCCAACACAGCCGTAGCAACGGCCAATTTTGCAAAACGCATAGTCATGGTGTCTCCAAGTTAAAAAAACAGGGGCTTTCTCGAAAAAAGCCGTTAGCCCCCTAATTTAACGCCTGAGCCCCGCTTTGGGTCTACGTAGAAACAGCTAGTGTCAGCCAGCCGCCAGCCGCCAGCCATCAGCCATCAGCCGGTCACTCAATACAAATTGCGCGCAAACAAGGCAAACAGCCTCTCCCAGTGCCGCTCGGCGGCGTCTTGCTTGTAAATGCTGCCGCGTTGCGGAAACACAAAACCGTGTTCCGTCTTGGGGTACCACTCGATGCGGTGCCGCGTGCCAGCGGCTTTGAGGGCCGCATCGAGTATGGCCACGGTCGCTGGAGGGGCCCATTTGTCTATCTCGGCGCAAGCAAAGTAGCTCTCGCAGCGCAGCTGCGGAGCCATTAAATGCGACGAGTCGGCGTGCTCGGTCACCATCTGGGCAGGGTGGATGGCCGCTATGGCTTTGACCTGCTTTGGAAAGGCCGCCGCCGCCGCCATCACAAATGGGCCGCTCATGCAGTAGCCCACTGCGCCGACGCGGCTGGCGTCGGCCGCTGCTTGTGCCGTGCAAAACGCCAGCATGGCGGCGGTGTCTCGTGTCACCATGGCATTGCTCAGCGCATGCATGTGGCCATACATCACCGCCATGGCGGCCTCGGTGCGTTCTTGCAGCCAAAAGTCGCGCGTGCGCCGGTAGTACAGGTTGGGCAGCACCACGTAGTAACCCACGCTGGCCAGGCGGCGCGCCATATTGAGTAGCTCTTCGCGTTTGCCCGGCGCGTCCATGTAAAACAGCAGCACCGGGTGCGGGCCACTCTCTTCGGGAAAGACCACAAAACTGTTCATAGCGCCGTCGGCGGTGGCGATGTCGAGGTGCTTTTCAATCATCTGGGATCCTTGCGTCACAATGGGGTATTGCCACATTGTTACCTGTTTTGAACCATGACCTTAACCCTTGCCTCCCGCCTACAAAACGTCGAAACCTCGGCCATCCGCGAAATTTTTAAAATGCTGGGCAAACCCGGTCTGATCAGCTTTGCCGGTGGCTTCCCAGACCCAGCGCTGTTTGACGTAACCGGCATTCGCCTAGCCACCGAAATGGCCCTGCAAGGCCCCGGCGCAGGTGCGGTGCTGCAGTACGGCGCCACCGAGGGCTGGGGCCCCTTGCGCGAGGCTTTAAGCGCCCACATGGCGCACAAAGGCATAGCCGCCCAGCCCGAGCAGATCATTACCACCACCGGCAGCCAGCAAGCGCTCGACCTGATCGGCAAAACCAT
>CANFOR010000235.1 GCA_947448675.1 Betaproteobacteria bacterium | reverse complement strand
TACATGGAAAAAACCGAGGCCATTAAATCCAAAATCAAATCGGCTTTGATGTACCCCATCGCCGTGTTGGTGGTGGCTTTTGTGGTGGTGACCGTGATCATGATCTTCGTGATCCCAGCCTTCAAAGAGGTGTTTTCATCCTTCGGAGCTGACCTTCCTGCCCCTACGTTGATCGTGATTGCTATTAGTGAATTTTTTGTTAAATATTGGTGGCTTATTTTCGGTGGAATCGGCGGCGGTTTGTACTTTTTTATGCAGGCGTGGAAGCGCAATGAACGCATGCAGCAGGTGATGGACCGCATCATGCTCAAGATGCCTATTTTCGGCACCTTGGTCGAAAAGTCTTGTATCGCACGCTGGACACGCACACTCTCCACCATGTTTGCAGCAGGCGTGCCCTTGGTTGAAGCACTCGACTCGGTGGGCGGCGCATCGGGCAATTCGGTCTATACCAAAGCAACCGAAAAAATCCAACAAGAAGTCTCTAGCGGTACCAGCCTCACAGCTGCCATGACCAATGCCAACGTGTTCCCCAGCATGGTGCTGCAAATGTGCGCCATCGGTGAAGAGTCTGGCTCAATCGACCATATGCTGGGCAAGGCCGCCGATTTTTATGAGTCTGAGATTGACGATATGGTGGCCGGTTTGTCGAGCCTAATGGAACCTATCATCATCGTGATTTTGGGTACCATCATTGGTGGCATTGTGGTCTCGATGTACCTGCCAATTTTCAAGCTAGGGCAGGTTGTTTAATGGACGTGTGGGTGGGTGCCAGCCTGCTTGGAATATTCGGGCTTGTGCTCGGTAGCTTTCTCAACGTAGTGATCTACCGGCTGCCCATCATGCTAGAGGCGCAATGGGCTGCTGAATGCGCACAAATCGGTGGCGAAGCTCCGCCTCAGAATGCAGCACCTCCCTTTAATTTATTGCTACCCCGCTCGCGCTGCTCGAGTTGCGGCCACGTCTTACGCTGGTGGGAGAACATCCCGCTGCTGAGCTTCATTGCATTGCGTGGCAAATGCTCCGCCTGCGGCACCGCTTATGGCTTGCGCTATCCCTTGGTTGAGGTGTTCACGGGTGGCTTGTTTTTTTATTGTGGCTGGCGCTGGGGCCTTTCTGCTGACAGCTTGGCCTGGTGCGGCTTTTCCGCAGCCTTGCTGACCCTGGCCATGATTGACTGGGACACCACCCTGCTGCCCGACAACATCACCCTGCCCTTACTCTGGGCGGGCTTGATCGTTGCCGCCTTGCGCATTCACCCCGAGCTGAGCTTGGTCAATGCGGTATGGGGAGCAGTTGCGGGTTATGTCTCGCTCTGGTTGGTCTACTGGGCCTTCAAGCTGGTGACGGGCAAAGAGGGCATGGGTTATGGTGACTTCAAACTCTTTGCCGCCCTCGGCGCTTGGTTTGGCTGGCAAGCCCTGGTGCCCATCATTCTGATGTCTTCGGTGATTGGCGCTATCGTGGGCATTGCGATGAAGTTCAGCACGGGCTTGCGCGAAGGCGGCTATGTGCCCTTTGGGCCGTTTCTGGCGGGCGCTGGCTTTTTTGCACTGTTCTTCGGTGCCGATTCCATTTTGCATTGGGTTGGGCTGTAGCAGCATGGGCTTGGCATGCAAAATCGGACTGACGGGTGGCATTGGCAGTGGCAAGAGCACCGTGGCGGCGATGTTGCAAGACTTGGGCGCGATGCTGATCGATGCCGACGCCCTGTCACGCCAAACCACGGCAGCCGGTGGCAGCGCCATGGCCGCTATTGCCCAGACTTTTGGCCCTGGGCTCCTCGATGCCATGGGCGCGCTAGACCGTTCTCGCATGCGCGAGTTGGTGTTTAGCCAGCCCAGCGCCAAGCTGCAACTCGAAGCCATCATTCACCCCTTGGTAGCCGCGCAAACCCAGCAGCTATTGGCAGACAGCCAGGCCAAGTGCGTAGTCTTAGACCACCCCTTGTTGCTAGAGTCTGGCCATTGGCGCACGCAGCTCGACTGCATCGTAGTGGTCGATTGCCTTGAAAGCACGCAGATCAGTCGCACCATGGCGCGCAGCGGCCTGAGCAGTGCGTCGGTACAAGCCATCATGGCCACCCAAGCCAGCCGGGCCCAGCGCTTGGCTTGCGCCGACGCGGTGCTCTACAACGAAGGCCTGTCTTTGAGCGAATTACGCGCCCAAGTGCGCGCATTGGCCACCCGCTTCGGGCTATGATCATGACCCCAAGGAAGGCATGGCGTGATCCTCTACGAATACCCGTTTAACGAGCGCATCCGAACCTATTTGCGGCTGGAGCAATTGTTCCGTCGCCTCGGCTTGTTGATGCAACGCGAGCACCCGCTCGACCACCACTACGCCATCACCAGCATTTTTGAAGTGATGGACGTTGGCGCGCGCGCCGACTTAAAGTCTGACGTACTCAAAGACTTGGACAAACAAAAACACGCACTCAATGCGTTTCGCGGCAACCCGGCCATTGCAGAAGCCATCCTCGACGAGACCATTGCGCAATTGGATGTCTGCTTCAACGCACTCAATGGCCTGGCGGGCAAAGCCGGGCAATTGCTCACCGAAAACGACTGGCTCATGGGTATTCGCAGCCGGGTGGGCATTCCGGGCGGCACTTGCGAGTTCGACCTGCCAGCCTATTACGCTTGGCAGCATGGCCCAGCCGCCAGCCGCCAAGCCGACCTGCAGCGTTGGTATAGCGTGTTAGCGCCATTGGCCCAATCGATAAGGCTCTTGCTCAAACTCATTCGTGACTCGGGCACTTCGCAAAAAGTCATGTGCAACGGCGGCCAGTACCAGCAAAATTTGCCGCAGGGCCGGAGCTTTCAGCTGCTGCGCCTGCGTATCGATGAAGGCCTGGGGTTGATCCCTGAAATCAGCGGCAACCGCTTGATGGTGTCGGTGCGCTTGATGCGCTTAGGTGAAGACGCGCGCTTGCACGCTGGCAATGAAGACGCTGACTTTGAGTTGGCCTTGTGCGCGTAAGGCTTTGAGCAAACCCAGCATGAAGACCAGCAATAGCACCGAGAAATGGGTCACCTGCCCAGGTTGCAATGGCCCCAGCCTGTTTGCGCCCAGCAATATCTACCGACCCTTTTGCTGCGAACGCTGCAAGAACAACGACTTCTCCGCCTGGGCCAGCGAGGCCTTTCGGGTGGCTGCGGACGTACCGCCCGAAGACCTGCCTTTTGGTGACCCCAAGCTCGTCAACTAACGCATTTATTTGCGCATTTACAAGAAAAAAATGCCCAAAAGGCGCACCAAATGTGCGTATCAAGCTACCAAAAATGTAGCGCCTGTAAATTGACGCTCCCGCGCAAACCAGTCTAAAACGGGTACCGTTCCGGGCAATACCGGCCCCACTTGTACCGGCAATTGCTGCCACGCAAAGCTTTGGCCTTCGCGCATGTGCAACTGCCCAGTCCACTCAAAAACCTTGCAAAAATGCAGCTCTACCAGGGCATGCGGGTAGTCCACCTGCTCTACGCGCCAAGGCGCTACAGGGCCTATGCTGATGCCAATTTCTTCCTGCAGCTCACGCCGCAGGGCTTGCTCCACCGACTCACCGGCTTCGAGCTTGCCACCTGGAAACTCCCAGTAGCCTGCGTACACTTTGCCCACTGGGCGCGAGGTCATTAAAAAGCTGCCGTCGGCTTGCAAAAGTATACCCACAGCTACCGCCACGCGCTCACGGTTGGGGCCACCCACGCGGGCTAGCTCGGGGTCGGCAACCAACACGCGGCTCATGTGCCGCAAGCGTGCCGACCTGCGTAGTCGCGGGCAAACTGGTAGGCCACCCGCCCACTGCGCGAGCCACGCTCTAGCGCCCACACCAGGGCCTCGGGCCGTGCGTCGCTTATGGCTTGCGCAGGCACTCCAAAATGCGCCAACCATTGGGCGGCAATGGTCAGGTATTCGTCTTGGCTAAAAGGGTAGAAGCTGACCCACAGACCAAAGCGCTCGGACAAAGAAATTTTTTCTTCTACGCCCTCACCCGGATGCACTTCGCCATCGTCGGTATGGGTATAGCTGAGGTTTTCTTTCATGTACTCGGGCAGTAAATGGCGGCGGTTGCTGGTGGCGTAAATCAGCACGTTGGGCGTGGCTGCAGCCACCGAGCCGTCGAGGATGGACTTGAGCGCTTTGTAGCCGGGCTCGCCGTCTTCAAAGCTGAGGTCGTCGCAAAAC
>CANFOR010000234.1 GCA_947448675.1 Betaproteobacteria bacterium | reverse complement strand
TTGGGGCTGCAGGGCTTGCTGCTTGTGCGGGTTGTGGCGCGCTGGCCATCGAGTAGCTGCGCCGGGCACCGTCCCGCAAAATAAATTCAACATACTGGCCCGCGTGGTACTGGAACACATCATTGGCAGGCAACTGCAGTTTGAGCAGCATCACGTCGGGCGATTTTTTCTCCATCAGGGCCACGCGCGCGGGCATTTTCTTGATCGGAAAGGCCCCCGCTTCGGTGACTTGGCGCGACTCCAGCACTACGTCGCTGTGCGGCACGCCGCAGCAGGTCAGCACCAAGCCGTTGGCTTCTTCTTCGGGGCTCAGGGCCTTGCTCTGGTGCGGGCCGTGCACCACCGTACCGCTCAATTTTTTGCACTTGCAGGAACCGCAAGCACCGTCTTTGCAGCCATAGGGCAGGCCAATGCCCTGGCGGATGCCTGCGGCCAAAATGGCCTCTCCATCATCCGTAGAAAAGTTGCGGTTACTGGGGAGCACGCTGATTTGAAAACCCATTGTCGGTATCCTTGGCCTGGTTCGATAAAGCATTGCTGAAGTTCAGCCCCCCGATTTTGCCCTCAATTAACCAGCCCCTGGGCGCCTTGCCCGCCCGCTTTCGCCGCCCGCGCTTGCTCATCGTCGGTTGTGGCGATGTCGGCCTGCGCGTTGCCAAGGCTTTGCGCACGCCCACAGCGCTTGCGCGGGGTGCTAGTAATTCAATAGCTACGAGCGCACAGCCAGAGCGCATTACAGACCCATTTGCCTGTGAAAAACCGCGCCTGCAAGTGCTTGCACTCAGCTCAACGCCGGCGCGCTATGCGGCCTTGCGCGCGCAGGGCATTACGGTGCTGCGCGGCAATTTAGACGAGGTGGCCAGCTTGCGCCGTTTGGCCGGTTTGGCCACCCATGTGCTGCATTTGGCACCGCCACCCACTAGCGGCAGCAGCGACCCGCGCACCCAGAACCTGCTGCGCGCCCTGCGCTTGCGCAGCGCGCCGCAGGCCCTGGTCTATGGCTCGACCAGCGCGGTGTATGGTGACTGCCAGGGCGCAGTTGCTACAGAAAACAGAGCGCCTAACGCACAATCGGCGCGCGCTGGCAGGCGTTTGTCTGCCGAGCAGCAGGTGCGCGCGCAAGGCCGCAGGGTGCGCAGCAGCATCTTGCGCATCCCTGGCATTTACGCCGCCGACCGCAGTGAAGGCACGGCGCTTGACCGCGTGCGACAAGGGCTACCCGTGCTGTTGGCTAGCGAAGACGTGTACACCAACCACATCCACGCCGACGACCTAGCCCGCGCCTGCATCGCCGCCCTGTGGCGCGGCAAAGCCCAGCGCGTCTACAACGTCAACGACCACACCCGCCTGAAGATGGGCGACTACTACGACTTTGCCGCCGACCTCGCCCAGTTGCCCCGCCCAGCACGCCTGCCGCGCAGCGAACTGGCAAAGCAGCTGAGCCCCATGCGCATGAGCTTCATGGCCGAGTCGCGCCAAATGGACAACACCCGCCTGCAACGCGAACTGCGCCTGCGCCTGCGCTACCCCACGGTAGTGGAGGGCTTGGGCGGGTGTCCACTGCTTCCTCCCCCCTAGGCGTCCCCCCCGTATTTTTGAAGGTCTATCCATGCAAGCATTTCAACTCGGCTGGCGAACTTTGTGGCGCGATTTGCGCGCGGGTGAGTTGCGCCTGCTCATCTTGGCGGTCTGCCTGGCGGTGGCGGCGCTCACTGCGGTGGGCTTTTTTGCCGACCGTTTGAAGGCAGGTTTGCAGCGCGATGCGCGGCAGTTGTTGGGCGGTGATGCGGTCATCGTGTCGGACAACCCGGCGCCTGCGCTGTTTGCCCAGAAGGCGAGCGAGCTGGGCTTGCAAAGCGTGGGCACCCTGGGCTTTCCGACCATGGGGCGGGCTGCTGGCGCGCAGGGCGGCGCTAGCAAATTAGTAGCGCTCAAGGCAGTATCGGCGGGCTATCCGTTGCGGGGGAACCTCAAAGTGGCAGCGCAAAGTGGCGCACCCGAGCAGGCCACGCGCAGCATTCCGGCACCCGGCGAGGCCTGGGTTGACGAAGCCGTGTTGGGCGCCCTGGGCCTGGCCCTGGGTGACCAGCTCCTCTTGGGCGACACGCAATTGCGCATGGCACGCGTGATCGTCAACGAGCCCGACCGGGGCGCGGGTTTTATGAATTTTGCGCCGCGCGTGATGCTCAATGCCGCCGACCTGGGCGCGACCAAACTGGTGCAACCGGCCAGCCGCGTCACCTACCGGCTGGCCGTGGCGGGCAGCGACGCGGCGGTGAAGCGCTATGTGCAATGGGCCACGCAAGAAATCAAAAGCGGCCCGGCGCGCGGCCTGCGCGTCGAGAGCCTAGAGGCGGGCCGACCCGAGATGCGCAGCACCTTAGAGCGGGCCGAGAAATTCCTCAACCTGGTGGCCTTGCTGGCCGCGCTGCTCAGCGCCGTGGCTGTGGCCCTGGCGGCGCGCGGTTTTGCCGCCCGGCACCTAGACGACTGCGCCATGCTGCGCGTGCTGGGCCAAAGCCAGCGCAGCATCGCCCTGGCCTATGGCTTTGAATTCGCGCTCATAGGCCTGTTTGCCTCGGCCCTAGGGGTGGCTATAGGCTACGGCGTGCATTACGCCTTCGTGGCCTTGTTAGCGGGCTTGGTGGACGCGGCTTTGCCCGCTGCCTCGGGCTGGCCAGTGGCTTTTGGCATGGGCATGGGGCTGACGCTACTTTTTGCCTTTGGCCTACCGCCGGTGCTGCAGTTGGCCCAGGTGCCGCCGCTGCGCGTGATTCGGCGCGACGTGGGTGCGCTCAAGCCTGCCTCGCTGGCGGTGCTGGGCCTGGGTGTGCTGGGTTTTTGCGCCTTGCTGCTGGCTGCCAGTAGCGACCTCACCCTGGGACTGATTGCGGTGGGCGGTTTTGCCGCCGCAGTGCTTTTGTTTGCGCTGCTCAGTTGGCTGGCCGTCAAAGCGCTGCGCCGCAGCGTGAACGAGGCCACCGCGCCGCGCTGGCTGGTGCTGGCCACGCGGCAAATCTCGGCGCGGCCCGCCTACGCCGTGCTGCAGGTGAGCAGTTTGGCCGTGGGCATGTTGGCCCTGGTGCTCTTGGTGCTGCTGCGCACCGACCTGGTGGCCAGTTGGCGCAAGGCCACACCGCCCGACGCGCCCAACCGTTTTGTGATTAACGTGATGCCCGAGCAGAGCGAAGACTTTCAAAAAGCTCTGCGCAGCGCGGGCGTGCAAAAGTTCGACTGGTTCCCCATGATCCGCGGCCGCTTGGTCGCCGTGAACGGCAAGCCCATCGCGCCCGACGACTACGCCGACGAACGCGCCAAACGCCTGATTGACCGCGAGTTCAACCTCTCTAACAGTGCCAGCAAGCCTGTGCACAACCAAGTGGTCGCAGGCCGCTGGCAAGACGAAGAGGTGGGCGCTGCCAGTGTCGAAGAAGGCATTGCCAAAACCCTGGGGCTCAAGCTGGGCGACAGCCTGCGCTTTGACGTGGGCGGCGCGCAGACCGAGGCACGCATTACATCGCTGCGCAAGGTCGACTGGGGCTCAATGCGGGCCAACTTTTTTGTGATGTTCCCGGTCAGCACTGTGCCCGATGTGCCCGCCACCTACATGAGCGCCTTTCGCGCGCCCGCAGCCAAGGGTTTTGACAACGCCTTGGTGCGCCAGTTTCCCAACATCACCAATGTTGACATGGGCAGCACCATTGCCCAGGTGCAAGGCGTGCTCGACCAAGTGATTCGCGCGGTGGAGTTTTTGTTTGGTTTTACCTTGGCCGCGGGCCTGGTGGTGCTGTTCGCTGCGGTGACGGCCACGCGCGAAGAGCGCGCCCGCGAATACGCCATCATGCGCGCCCTGGGCGCCCGCGCCAGCTTGCTGCGCCAAGTGCAGCGCGCCGAGCTGGCCGGGGTGGGTTTGCTGGCGGGTTTTTTAGCGTCCATCGTCGCCGCCGTGGTGGGCTGGGCCTTGGCCAAGTACAGCTTTGAGTTTGAGTGGACGGTGCAACTGTGGGTGCCCTTGGCGGGCGCACTAGCTGGCGCGCTGCTGGCCTTGGCGGCAGGCTGGTGGGGCCTGCGCGAGGTGCTGCAACGGCCGGTGATGCAGACGTTGCGGCAGGCCAGTGAATAAAATTCCACATATGCACATTCAAGAAAAGCCCCAATTCGACACCCCATACGAGTGGATCGGCGGTGACGCCA
>CANFOR010000233.1 GCA_947448675.1 Betaproteobacteria bacterium | reverse complement strand
TTGCGTGAGGTTGAATGCGGCATTTGCGTGCTGCATTCGTGCTTTCTAAACCGCCCTAGAGTTTACCCTGAAATGCCCTGCTTTCTGCTGGCTGGCAGCAGACAAATAAGCATTTACTTGCTTGGAATTTGCGCTGCGCCCGAGGCGGCTGCCGCAGGACTAGCTGGCACCACGGCTGGCGCAGCATTACCAGGAATCTGCGCGGCACCAGAAGCGGCCACAGCAGGCGCATTTGCAGAACCATTGGCCGGGGCAGTAACCGGTGCGCCAGCGCGCTCAAGCACACTGCTGCCACCCGTAGACGACGGGCGCGCTGTGCCAAAAAAGGCCAGCGCCAAGGTGCAAGCGAAGAACACGCCAGCCAACACCGCGGTGCTACGCGAGAGAAAGTTGGCACTGCCGCTGGCACCGAACAAACTGCCCGAGCCACCGCTACCAAAAGCTGCGCCCATGTCGGCACCCTTGCCGTGTTGGATCAAGATCAGGCCGATCATGACCACCGCAGACAACATCTGCACCGCCAATACCAAGGTTAAAAATACATTCATCGTATGCTCCTAAATTAATAGCTACTCACGCACATTCTGTGCGGCTGTTGGCAATAATGCTCAAGAAATCGGCGGCTTTCAACGAGGCTCCACCGACCAAACCACCGTCAATATCGGCCTGGCCCAAGAGCGCTGCAGCATTGCCTGCGTTCATGCTGCCACCGTACACAATGGGTACCCGGTTGGCCTGCGCGCTGGCCGCTTGCAACTGGGCGCGCAGCACCGCGTGCACGGCTTGCGCCTGCTCGGGGCTGGCGGTTTTGCCAGTGCCAATGGCCCACACAGGCTCGTAGGCCACCACGATCTCGCTGATGCAATGGCCATTGGTATGGATGACGGCGGCCAACTGGCGGCGCACCACTTCATTGGTGTGGCCCGCTTCGCGCTCGGCTAGGCTCTCGCCCACGCAGACAATCGGCGTGATGCCCGCCGCCAAGGCGCGTTGCGCTTTGCGCGCTACGGCCTCGTCGCTCTCGGCGTGGTACTGGCGGCGCTCGGAGTGGCCGACCAAACAGTAGCGCACGCCAAACTCGCGCAACATGGCCGCCGAGACCTCGCCGGTGAAGGCACCTTGCTCGTGCTCGGAGACATCTTGCGCTCCTAAATGTATAGCTGCATACGCAGTATTGGCGCGCCTTACAGCCGATATTTGTGAAAAATACGGAGCAGGAACGCAGACCACCACATCACACGCTGGCTGGCCCATGCCAGCGGCCAATGCGTCCAGCAGCGCCTCGTTTGCAGCGAGGCTGCCGTTCATCTTCCAGTTGCCTGCAATCAGCTTGCGCATGCTTTAGGCTTCCCAGTTCAGCACAATTTTGCCGATGTGCGCATTCGACTCCATCAGGCTGTGGGCCTGGGCCGCTTGCGCCGCCGGAAACCGGCTGTGGATCACGCACTTGATGCGGCCCTGCTCCAGCAAAGGCCACACGTTCTTGCGCAACGCAGCAGCAATGGCGGCTTTGAAGGCCACCGGACGCGGACGCAGGGTAGAACCTGTGACCAGCAAGCGCTTGCGCAGCACGATGCCTGCGTTGAACTCGCTCTTGATGCCGCCTTGCACGGCGATGATGACCAAGCGGCCGTCTTCGGCCATGCACTCGACTTCGCGCGCTACATAGCCACCAGCGACCATGTCAAGCACCACGTCTACGCCTTTACCGCCGGTGAGGTTTTTCACCTCGAGCACAAAGTCTTGCGTGCGGTAATTGATGGCGTGGTCAGCCCCCAGGGCCAAGCAAGCTTGGCACTTGGCGTCCGAGCCGGCGGTAGCGATCACGGTGGCACCAAAGGCCTTGGCCATTTGGATGGCCGTAACGCCAATGCCGCTGGTGCCGCCTTGCACGAGCAGAGTTTCACCGGCCTTTAAATGGCCACGGTCAAACACATTGCTCCAGACGGTGAAAAAAGTCTCGGGCAGGCAAGCCGCCTCTGCGTCGCTCATGCCTTGGGGCACGGGCAAACACTGGGCAACCGGCGCTGTACAGACCTGCGCATAGCCACCACCAGCTACCAGCGCACAAACGCGCTCGCCCAGTTTGAAGCCCGCTGCAGCCATGGCCGCAGCATCACCCGCAATGACCACGCCTGCGACTTCTAAACCGGGGATGTCAGACGCACCCGGCGGCACAGGGTAGTTGCCGGTGCGTTGTAATACGTCAGGACGGTTCACGCCCGAGGCACTGACGCGGATCAGCAACTCGCCCGCAGCCCAAGTAGGCTCTGGGCGCTCGGCCAAACGCAAAACTTCAGGCGCACCAAATGCGCTGATTTCGACGACCTTCACAGCGCGCCTTTATTGCTGCTGCTGGGCTTGTTCAGCGCCACGGTCGCCACCGCGCTCGCCACGCTCTTGGTAGGCTGGACGGCCACGGCCGCCCTCGCCCCGGCCTTCGCCGCCGTTGCCACCATTGCCATTACCGCCGCCGTCCATGGGGCGCTCGATTAAAGCTTTCATCGACAGTTTGATACGGCCTTTTTCGTCGGTCTCCATGACTTTGACTTTCACGATTTGGCCTTCGGCCAAATAGTCAGTGACTTTCTCGACACGCTCGTGAGCGATCTGGCTGATGTGCAGCAGGCCGTCTTTGCCGGGCAGCAGGTTGACCAATGCGCCGAAGTCCAAAATCTTGGTAATCGCGCCTTCGTATACCTTACCGATTTCAACTTCAGCCGTGATCTGCTCGATGCGGCGCTTGGCTTCATCGGCCTTGGCACCGTCGGTGGAAGCGATGGTGATGGTGCCATCTTCGTCGATATTGATCTGCGTGCCGGTCTCTTCGGTCAGCGCGCGAATCACCGAGCCGCCTTTGCCGATCACGTCACGGATCTTCTCGGGGTTGATCTTCATGGTGTAGAGCTTGGGTGCGAAGTCGCTCACTTCGGTTTTGGCTTCGCCCATGGCTTCTTGCATCTTGGCCAAGATGTGCATACGCGCTTCTTTGGCCTGGGCCAGCGCGACTTGCATGATTTCCTTGGTTATACCTTGGATTTTGATGTCCATCTGCAGCGCGGTAATGCCATTGGTGGTACCGGCCACTTTGAAGTCCATGTCGCCCAAATGATCTTCGTCGCCCAAGATGTCGGTTAGCACGGCGAAGCGGCTACCGTCTTTGATCAAGCCCATAGCGATGCCAGCCACGTGGGCCTTGAGCGGCACGCCTGCGTCCATCATCGACAAGCAGCCGCCGCAGACCGAAGCCATGCTCGACGAGCCATTGGATTCGGTGATCTCGCTCACCACACGCAGGGTGTAGGGGAACTGGTCTTTCGGTGGCAACACTGCGATGAGCGCGCGCTTGGCCAAACGGCCATGGCCGATTTCGCGGCGCTTGGGCGTGCCCACGCGACCGGTTTCGCCGGTGGCGAACGGAGGCATGTTGTAGTGGAAGATGAAGTTGTCGTGGAACTCGCCGCTGAGTGCGTCGATGCGCTGTGCATCGCGGTCGGTGCCCAGGGTGGTAACTACCAAAGCCTGGGTTTCGCCACGGGTGAACAGGGCCGAGCCGTGGGTGCGTGGCAGCACGCTGTTGCGGATCTCGATCGGGCGCACAGTGCGCGTGTCGCGGCCATCAATGCGCGGCTCGCCAGCCAAAATTTGGCTGCGCACGATACGCGCTTCGATGTCGAACAACATGCTCTCGACTTTGACGCTGTCAAACTCTACGCCATCGGCTTTGAGGCCGGCCATAACGCTGGCCGTGGCTTCACGCAGGGCTTGGGTGCGGGCTTGTTTGTTGCGCAGTTGGTAAGCGGCGGCCAGCTTGGCTTCGGCCAAAACACCAACTTTAGCAATCAAAGGTTCGTCTTTAGCAGGGGCTTTCCAGTCCCACACCGGCTTGCCAGCGTCACGCACGAGTTCGTGAATGGCATTGATAGCAATGCTTCCTTGGGCGTGGCCAAACACCACAGCGCCGAGCATGATGTCTTCGGGCAGTTGCTGGGCTTCGGACTCGACCATCAGCACAGCGGCTTCGGTACCGGCCACGACCAAGTCCATCTGCGAATCTTTGAGCTGGGTCTTGCTCGGGTTGAGCACATATTCGCCATTCACATAGCCCACGCGGGCTGCGCCGATGGGGCCGCTGAAGGGAATGCCAGAAATTGCCAAGGCGGCGCTGGTCGCGATCAAGGCCGGAATGTCGCCTTC
>CANFOR010000232.1 GCA_947448675.1 Betaproteobacteria bacterium | reverse complement strand
CTTGGCGCTCAACCCCGATGGCGCGTTTTTTATTGGTATCAAACTCGGGCGGCGCAGCACCGACTGGCTGCTGGTAGATTTTTGCGGCCAGGTGCGCCAACGCCATACGCTGGAGTACCCCTTCCCCGATTTAGACAGCCTGCTGCCTGCTCTGCAGCAGCAACTGCACAGCTTGCACCAGGGCCTGGGCCCGCTGCACAACCGCCTCGCGGGTGTGGGCGTGGCGGCGCCGTTTTTTATGGGCGGTTGGCACCGCATGCTGGGCCTGTCGCAAGCCCAGGCCGAGCAGTGGAACCAGATCGACCTGCGCGCCCGCGTGCAAGCCATGACCCAAGTGCCGGTGAGCTTTTCCAAAGACACCACAGCAGCCTGCGTGGCTGAACTGGTCGCAGGCCGGGGCCGCGACCTGAAAAACTTTCTCTACCTGTTTGTCGACACCTTTGTGGGCGGCGGCTTGGTCATCAACTCGCACCTGCAAGGCGGTGCCCACGGCAATGCGGGCGCGGTGGCCTCGATGCCCAGCCGCATGGCCAAGGGCGCGAACCTGCCCGAGCAGCTCATCGGCCACGCCTCGCTCTGGGAATTGGAGCAACGCTTTGCCGCCAAAGGCTTGGATGCCAGCGCAGCCTACGACGAACGCGCCGTGAGCGAGCACGCCTACCAAGCCGAAACCACGGCGTGGACCAACCAAGCCGCACAAGCCCTGGCCCTGTGCGTGACCAGTGGCACGGCCCTGCTCGACATTGAGGCGGTGGTGATCGATGGCGCGTGTTGCAGACCCCTGCTGGCGCAACTGCTACAACTTACGCAGCAAGCACTGGCCCACTACAACTGGGAAGGCCTGTGGCAACCCCAGTTGCACGCAGGCCTGATGGGCTCCGACGCGCGGGCCTTGGGCGGTGCGCTGGTGCCCCTGCACGCCAGCTTTGCACCCGACCGCGATTTGTTCTTGAAAGTTTAAAACCGCTCAGACCATCAAGGCCCAAAGCTTCATGCTTTGGGCGGCGCCTGCTCCGCACTGCGGCCCGCGCGCCAAGCGCCCAAAATCGACAATGCGCCAGGCACCAAGATCATGGCCCAAATGATTTTGTCTAAATGGGTTTTGACAAAGGGGATATTGCCAAAAAAGTAGCCTGCGGTGATGACGCCCACCACCCACAGCGCGCCACCGGTGACGTCATACAACGTGAACTTGCGCCGCGTCATTTGTGCCACGCCCGCCACAAAGGGCGCAAAGGTGCGCACAAAGGGCATGAAGCGCGCCATCACGATGGTGATGCCACCGTAGCGCTCGTAAAAGGCATGTGCGTTGTTGAAGGCTTTTTTGTTGAAAAACTTCGAGTCTTCCCACTGAAAAACCCGGGGCCCAAAGTAGCGCCCCAGGCTGTAATTGCTTTGGTTGCCCAGCACCGCAGCGGCCAAGAGCAAGCCCACAGCCAAGGGGTAGCTCATCAGGCCCACGCCGCACATGGTGCCAACCACAAAGAGCAGGGAGTCACCCGGCAAAAAGGGCATCACGACCAAGCCGGTTTCCACAAAAATAATCAAAAACAAGAGCGCATAAACCCACAGGCCGTAACTGCGCACAAAGGCCTCCAGGTATTTGTCTACGTGGAGGATGAAGTCGATACCGATGCTAATAAGTTCCATAGGCGGCAATTATCCACGTACATAGCGTTTCTTTACGTCGCTACAACGCCCGTGCACATGTGCCTCCTACAATGCCAGTAGTGAACACCCTCTTAGAAGCACAAGCCCATCTGTCGAGCGCATTCGGCCTCTCTGCGCCTGATGCATTGGCGCGCCGCCCCATCCGCGAGTTGCCCGACGAACTCATCAGCCAAATCGCGGCGGGTGAGGTGGTTGAGCGCCCCGCCTCGGTGGTGCGCGAGTTGGTCGACAACGCGCTGGACGCGGGTGCCACGCAGGTCACGGTGCGCCTGGCCGCCGGTGGCGTGCGCCTGATTGCGGTGGAAGACGATGGCTACGGCATCGCCCAGGCCGAGCTGCCGATTGCGCTCAAACGCCACGCCACCAGCAAGATCGCCAGCCTGCAAGACTTGGAGTCGGTGGCCACCATGGGCTTTCGCGGCGAAGCCCTGGCCGCTATCAACTCCATAGCTGAACTCGCAGTATTGACGCGCTCTGCAGCCGACTCGACCGCGCACTTCTTAGACGGCGGCAGTGGCGAACTGAAGGCCGCGGCACGCGCCGTGGGCACCACGGTGGAAGTCAAAGAGCTGTTTTTTGCCACGCCCGCACGGCGCAAATTTTTGAAGAGTGACGCCACCGAGCTGGCCCATTGCATTGAAGCCGTGCGCCGCCACGCCCTGGCCCGGCCCGACGTGGGCTTTGCCATTTGGCACGAGGGCAAGCTGGTCGAGCAGTGGCGCGCGGGCACTGCAGAGCAGCGTATGGGCGACATTTTAGGCAGCGAGTTTGCGGCACAGTCGGTGGCAGTGAGCTACCAGTCGGGCACGATGCGCATCAGCGGCCGCGTGGGCATCCCCGACATTGCCCGGGCCCGCGCCGACCAGCAATTTGCCTATGTCAATGGCCGCTATGTGCGCGACAAAGTGCTGGCCCACGCCGCCCGCGCTGCATATGCCGACGTGCTGCACGGCCAGCGCCAGCCGGTGTTTGTGCTGCATGTACAGATAGACCCCACGCGGGTGGACGTCAACGTGCACCCGACCAAGATCGAGGTGCGCTTCCGAGACAGCCGCGAGCTGCACCAAGCCGTCTTGCACGGCGTGGGCAATGCCTTGGCCGCGCCGCGCGCAGGGCAAGTGGCTGCGACAAGCGCCGCGCCACAGCAAAGCTCCGATGCAGAGGCTGACATCGACTTGCCAGCCGCGTTAGTCAACCACTTTTCAGGCCAAAAAATCGCTACAAGCCCCAATTCATGGGCGCAAGCAGCTATTAATTTAGGAGCGCATCAAGTCTCTGATGTGGGTGTGTTGTGGGGCAACCAAGCCCAGCAAACGGCAGATTTCTCAAGCGATGTGCGGCCTACGCGCAACACGCAGTGGCCACCCGACGAAGCATCCCAGGCACACACCCAGACCAGCGCGCAACACTGGCCACTGGGCAAGGCCTTGGCGCAGTTGCAGGGCATCTACATCTTGGCCGAAAACACCCAGGGCTTGCTGGTGGTAGACATGCACGCCGCGCACGAGCGCGTGGTCTACGAGGCGCTCAAGCTGCAACTGGCCAGCAGCGCCACCGGCCTGGGCATTGCCTCGCAACCTCTGCTGATTCCGGCCACCTTTGCGGCTACGCCGCAAGAGGTGGCCACCGCCGAAGAGTCGGCCCAGGCCTTGCGCACCCTGGGTTTAGAAATCACCGCCTTCTCGCCCAAAACTCTGGCCGTGCGCGCCGTGCCCACGGCCTTGGCCCAGGGCGACGCGGTCGAGCTGGCGCGCAGCGTCTTGGCCGAGCTGGCCCAGCACGATGCCAGCACGGTGGTCGAGCGCGCGCAGAACGAAATTTTGTCCACCATGGCCTGCCACGGCGCGGTGCGCGCCAACCGCAAACTAACCTTGGAAGAGATGAACGCGTTGCTGCGCCAAATGGAAGCCACCGAGCGATCCGACCAATGCAACCACGGCCGCCCGACTTGGCGGCAGATCAGCATCAAAGAACTCGACGCTTGGTTTATGCGCGGGCGCTGATTTTTTAACGGCGCGCTGTGCTCGCCGTAGCCGGGCTAGTGCTCGCATCGACCTGTTGGTCGTTGCGGTACAGGCCTTCCCAGCGCTGGCCACCGCTCCACAAGAAAGTGCCTTGGCCGTCTTTGAGGCCTTCTTTCCACTGTCCGGTGTAGCGGTCGCCGCTCTTCCAGACAAACTCGCCTTGGCCGTGCGGTATGCCGTTTTGCAGCATGCCTTGGTAGACGTCGCCCGAGGCAAAGCGCAGCACACCTTGGCCTTGGGGCTTGCCGTCGACCACCTCGCCCTCGTACACATTGCCGTTGACAAAACGCAGCATGCCTTGGCCCTGTGGGCGGTCGGCTACCCAGGGGCCTTCGTAGCGCTGGCCGCTGCGCCAGTCATACACGCCCTGGCCCTGGGCCTTGCCGTTGACGAAGCTGCCTTGGTAGGTGTCGCCCGAGGCGTAGCGCATGCTGCCCTGGCCCCAGGGCTGGCCGTCAACCAAGGCGCCGGTGTAGCGGTTGCCGTTTTTAAACTCCAGGCTGCCCTGGCCTTG
>CANFOR010000231.1 GCA_947448675.1 Betaproteobacteria bacterium | reverse complement strand
GCCGTCATGGCCCCCATCATTGACGCGCTGTCGCGCCGCAGAGAAGACGTGTTGCAGGGCTGGATCAACTACCGCGACTTATCCGTCTCGCACCTGGGCGGCATTTACGAACGCTTGCTCGAATACAGCCTGGTGCACGAAGTGCAGGCCCACGACAGCTACAAAGACCTGCCCGAGATCAACCGCATCAGTGCCCAGCCCGCCAGCTTTGCGCGCAAGGTCTCGGGCAGCTACTACACGCACGACGACTTGGTGCGCTTGATATTGCGCGAGTCGGTAGGCCTGTTGGCGCGCGAACGCCTTGCCACTTTTGATGCCCACATTACCAAGCTGAAAAAGAAGGGCTCGCTCAACCCCGGCGACTGGGACGCGCTGGACGCGCTCGACCCTGCCAGCGCCATGCTGGAGCTGAAAATTTGCGACCCCGCCATGGGAAGCGGCCACTTTTTGGTGGCCTTGGTAGACGACCTGGCCGACCGCGTGCTAGAGGCCATCAACACCGCAACCCACTTGGTAGGCAAACAAGACTGGGCCGCGCACCTAGAAGCAGCGGGCCGCCCTTGGCTGAGCCCGCTGGTCGCCCGCGTGGCCCATATACGCAGCAGCATCAAAACCACCGCCAAAGAACACGGCTGGGCCGTGACCGACGCCCAGCTGGACGACCGCCACATTGTGCGGCGCATGATCTTGAAAAAGAGCATTTTTGGCGTCGACAAAAACCCCATGGCCGTGGAGCTGGCCAAAACCGCGCTGTGGCTGCACACCTTTACTGTCGGCGCGCCACTGAGCTTTTTAGACCACCACCTGAAGGTGGGCGACAGCCTGCATGGCGAGCGCTTGCCCCAGGTGCAGCGCGACCTGCAACACCTGGGCGCGCTGCTCTTGCAAAACGAGTTTGACCGCTTAGGCCGTGCTGCCAAAAACATCGCGCAGGTGGCCGACCTGACCGACGCCGACATTGCCGAGGCCCAGCTCTCTAAACAACTGGCCACGCAAGCGGCGGCTGAAGTGGCCCCCCTGCACGCGGTGTTGGACTTTTGGCGCGCCCTGCGCTGGCTGGTACCGGGCTGGCCAGTAGACAACATGGCCAAGTTGCACAAGTTGTTCAAAACCAAGGCCGAAACGCCTGCAGAAAAGCCGCAAGAGAGCCACCCACTGCTGCAAGGCTTGGTCGCCCTGCTGCACCCCAGCAACAACCTGGTAGCCGTGCTGGGCGCGGGGCAGCTCGACGACTCGGAAAACGCCACAACAGCGGCCACGCAAGCGGCCAACGCGCTCATAAGCCAGGCGCGCGCCCTGGCCGCGCGCGAGACCTTCTTTCACTGGCAAACCAGCTTCCCTACGGTGTTTGGTGCGGGCAGCCAAAACGGCTTTGACGCCATCATTGGCAACCCGCCCTGGGACCGCATCAAGCTGCAAGAGGTCGAGTGGTTTGCCGAGCGCAGCCCGGCCATTGCGGGCCAGGCCCGCGCCGCCGACCGCAAAAAAATGATCGCTGCGCTCAAGGGCGTGAGCATGAAGCAAACCGCCACCTACACGCCGCCCCTGGTAGACCTGTGGGCGCAGTACCAAGAGGCCACCGAACGCGCCGAGGCCAATGCCCGCGTGCTGGGCAATGGCAAGCTCGGCTGTGGCGACTTCCCGCTCTTGGGCGGTGGCGACGTCAACCTCTACAGCCTGTTTGTTGAGCGCGCCCAGGCCTTGGTGGCCCCTGACGGCTTGGTGGCCTTGCTCACACCCAGCGGCATTGCGGCCGACAAAGGGGCATCGGTATTTTTTAACAGCGTGAGCAGCACCGGGCGCTTGGGCGCTTTGTTTGACTTTGAAAACCGCAAGGTTTTTTTCCCCGACGTGCATGCAAGTTTTAAATTCTGCACACTTGTGTTTGGTGGCCCGCAGCGCCAGTTTGCGCAAACCCGCTGCGCGTTTTACCTGCAGCAGTTGGCCGACCTGGACGACCCGGCCAAGCTACTGGTGCTGGGCAGTGCCGACTTTGCGCGCGTGAACCCCAACACCGGGGCCGCGCCCATTTTTCGCAGCCGCCGCGACGCCGACATTACCCTGGCCCTGTATGCCAGGCACCCGGTGCTGGTGCAACACGGCGGCGTGAGCGCCAGCACCGGCAAGCAAAGCGACGTGAAAGCCTGGCCCGTAAAGTACCAGCGCATGTTCGACATGACCAATGACTCGGGCCTGTTCCTCAAACCCGAGGAGTTGCAGCAACAGGGCTGGAAGCCTGCGCCGCTGAACCGCTGGGAGAAAAACAGGGAACAGGCCGTGCCTTTGTACGAAGGCAAGATGGTGCAGATGATTGACCACCGGGCAGCGGACGTGGTGGTGAATGCAGAGAACCTCAAACGCGCAGCACAGCAAGAGTCCCTTGAAGCCAGCGAAAAGGCACAAGTAGCGCGCTACCCCTCGCCTCAGTACTGGGTGCTTAAAAAAGACGTAGCGCCCATCTGGGCTGGCGAATGGTGCATTGCCTACAAGTCGGTGACCGCGCCGAGCAATATGCGCACAATGATTGCCGCCATCGTCCCTCAATGCGGCGTTGGCAACAGCATGGCCATGTTGATTCCTGAACCATCGAGATCAAGCAGTTACGCTGCTTGGGCACCCCTGCTTTTGGCCAACCTAAGCAGCTTGGCGTTTGACTTTGCGCTGCGTCAAAAGGTGCAAGGTCAAAACCTGAACTGGTTCATTGTCGAGCAGGCTGTAGTCATCGCTGCCGAGCGCTTCACCGAGCCCCTGCCCGCCGCCTTTGCCAAGGCCATGCGCAAAGCCAAGCTGATGAACGGCCACCACCCGCAGCCTACGGTGGCCGACTTTGTGCTGCCCCAGGTGCTGGCCCTGACCTACACCGCGCACGACATGGCGGCCTTTGCCAAAGACCTGGGCTATGTAGACGCTGCGGGCGCGGTGCTGCCGCCTTTCGTGTGGGACGCCGAGGAGCGCCGTGAGCGCATGGCGGCGCTGGACGCGGTGTTCTTCTACCTCTATGGCTTGGGCGCTGACGACGCGGCCTACATCATGGACACCTTCCCCATTGTGCGCGAGCAAGACCTGAAAGCCTTTGGCCGCTGGCGCACGCAAGAAGATGTTTTAGCCCTGCTTTCGCTCTTGTAAATAGCTGCAAGGCGCATGGAATATGCGTAGGCAGCTATTATTTTTGTAGCGAGGCGATGGGCACAGCGTTTATTCAGCCACCGAGTCGCTGGCCGCTTGCGCTAGTCGCTCGCTCTTCCAATACACGTCGTCGCCCACCGTGCCGTCGGTGCGGTGGCGGTTGAGCACGCGGGCGAGCACAAACAGCAGGTCGCTCAGGCGGTTGAGGTACTGGCGCGGGCTGTCTTTCAGCGCTTCTGTTTTTTCCAGCGCCACCACGGCGCGTTCAGCGCGGCGCGCCACGGTGCGGCAGACGTGGGCTTGCGAGGCAGCACGGGTGCCTGCGGGCAAGATGAATTCTTGCAGTTTGGGTAGCTTGGCGTTGTGCTCGGCCAAGGCCTGGTCCAGCACCAGCAGGGCCTCGGGTTTGAGCAGCTCAAAGCCGGGGATGCTCAGCTCGCCACCCAAGTTAAACAGCTGGTGCTGCACCTCGACCAACAAGTGGCGCACGGCGGGCGGCATGTCTTCACACAGCAGCAGGCCCAGGTGGCTGTTGAGTTCGTCGACCTCGCCCATGGCGTGCACGCGCAGGCTGTCTTTGCTGACGCGGGTGTTGTCGCCCAGACCGGTGGTGCCGTTGTCTCCGGTGCGGGTGGCGATTTGTGTCAGGCGTTGTCCCATAGGCTGCGTTACTCCAGGTTGAGCCACTATTGTGCGTTACGCGCGGGTAAGGCTGCGCGAAAAAATGTTGCAGAGGCAAGACTTCTGTGGCGCAGGCAACGCTTGGCAAAAGTGCTGGCCTGCGCGGGCTTTGTCGGTTGCAATGCGCAGGTGTTTTACTCCATAGGACTTGGCTATGAAAAGCAAACGCCGAATTTTGGCCAATTTTGAGGCGCGCAGTGTGATGCTCTTTGCTGCCTATGCTTTTAGCGGGAGCAATGCCCTGCAGGCCCAACCCAACACTAAACCCATCAGCCACACGGCCCAGCCCAGCACGGCGCTAAGGATTAAACTGCTGCCATTGCTGGAGACAAACCATGAACGCCCCC
This sequence comes from Betaproteobacteria bacterium, assembly GCA_947448675.1. Lineage (GTDB taxonomy): Bacteria > Pseudomonadota > Gammaproteobacteria > Burkholderiales > Burkholderiaceae_C > CANFOR01. Next base: position 64 of record CANFOR010000231.1, on the reverse strand, counting down.
ATAAGCTTGGCCCACCTGGCCCCTGAGATTCAACAACGTGCCTTCCCGACGGCTTTACAAGATG
>CANFOR010000230.1 GCA_947448675.1 Betaproteobacteria bacterium | reverse complement strand
TGGGCACCCCCATAGGCCGCAACAACACCTGGATTGCCGCCGAAGCCCTGCAGCACGGTCTGGTGCTGGTGACCGACAACACCCAAGAGTTCAAGCGTGTGCCGAAACTCAAAGTAGAAAATTGGATGGAATAAACCATGCTCATAGACTTCTTCTATACCCTGCGCAGCGCCAAGCTGCCCGTGTCCGTCAAGGAATACCTCACCCTGCTAGAAGCCTTGCAGCAAGGCGTGGTCGGGCCCAAGAGCGAAGACGGCTTTCGTGTCGACGACTTTTACTACCTAAGCCGCTGCGCCTTGGTGAAAGACGAAAAGCATTACGACAAGTTCGACCGCGCCTTTGCCGCCTACTTCAAGGGCGTGGAAATGCTGGCCGACTTTACCAAAGACATTCCGCTCGAATGGCTGCGCAAAAATCTGGAGCTTGAACTCAGCCCCGAAGAGAAAGCCAAGATCGAGAAGATGGGCTGGGACGAGCTGATGGAAACACTCAAGAAGCGTTTTGAAGAGCAAAAAGAACGCCACGAAGGTGGCAGCAAATGGATCGGCACAGGCGGCACCTCGCCCTTTGGCGCTTACGGGCAAAACCCCCAGGGCATCCGCATTGGCCAAGACAAAAGCCGCAATAAGACCGCGGTGAAAGTATGGGACCAACGCGCTTACAAAGACTACGACGACAGCCAAGAACTGGGCACGCGCAACATCAAGGTGGCGTTGCGCCGCCTGCGCAAATTTGCCCGCGAAGGCCATGTAGAAGAGCTCGACTTGGACGAAACCATTAGCAAAACCGCAGCGAATGCGGGCTATTTAGACATCAAAATGCGGCCCGAGCGCCACAACAATGTGAAGGTGCTATTGCTGATGGACGTGGGCGGCACCATGGACGAGCACATTGGCCGTGTAGAAGAGCTTTTCAGTGCCACCAAAAGCGAATTAAAGCACCTGGAGTTTTATTACTTTCACAACTGCGTCTACGACTTTATGTGGCGCAACAACCGCCGCCGTTTTAGTGAAAAGTTTGCCACCTGGGACATCATTCGCAAATACAACAAAGACTACAAACTCATCTTTGTCGGCGACGCCACCATGAGCCCTTATGAGATTTTGCAACCAGGCGGCAGCGTGGAATACAACAACGAAGAAGCAGGTGCCGAGTGGCTACAGCGCCTGACCAATGCCTTTCCCAAATTTGCATGGATCAACCCCGAACCGCAAGGCGTGTGGCAGTATCGCCAGAGCATCAGCGTGGTGCAGCAACTGATGAACCAACGCATGTTCCCGCTCACCCTCAAAGGCCTGGAAGAAGCCATGCGCCTGCTGAGCAAATAGAATAGCGAGCCGCCGCCGTAGTTCAATGGACAGAACGAGTGCCTCCTAAGCGCTAGATATGGGTTCGATTCCCGTCGGAGGCACCAAAGCCAAGCGCTTCAACTTTTCAGCATTCCCCGCGTCTCAATAAACTCCACCACGGCTTGCACGCCGGCTTGGGTTTTGAGGTTGGTCATGACAAAGGGCTTCAAGCCTTTGGCATGGGTGCGCATGCGCCGGGTGTCGGCTTCCATCACGCCCAAGTCGGCGCCTACGTAGGGCGCGAGGTCGGTTTTGTTGATGACGAACAAGTCGCTCTTGGTAATGCCGGGGCCGCCTTTGCGCGGGATTTTCTCGCCTGCGGCCACGTCGATCACGTAGATGGTTAAATCGCTTAGCTCAGGGCTGAAGGTGGCGGCCAGGTTGTCGCCACCGCTCTCGATAAACACAATGTCAGCGTTCGGAAAATCCACTAGCATGCGGTCGATGGCTTCGAGGTTGATGGAGGCGTCTTCGCGGATGGCGGTGTGCGGGCAGCCGCCTGTTTCTACGCCCATGATGCGCTCGGCGGGCAGCGCGCCGCTCACCGTGAGGATGCGTTGGTCTTCCTTGGTGTAGATGTCATTGGTAATGGCCACCAGGTCGTACTGCGCACGCATGGCTTTGCACAGCATCTCTAGCAGGGTGGTTTTGCCAGAACCCACCGGCCCGCCGATGCCCACGCGCAGGGGCGGCAGGTTTTTGCTGCGGTTTTTGATGTGGTGCAGGGCGCTGGTGTGAGCGTGAGAGTTGCTTGGGGTCATGATCTAAAGAGCCGTGAGTATTGGGTTTCGTGTTGGGCCGAGAGGATGGCCAGCATGGGGGCAAAGGCCTGGCGTTCGCCGTCGGGCAGGGCCAAGGCATGGTCTACTGCCACAGGTATTTCGCGGGCGAGCTGCTGCAGTATGCGCTGTCCCGCGCTTTGGCCCAAGGGCACGGCGCGCACGGCGGCCTGGGCCATGTTCTCGGCCCAGCCAAATGCGTAGCTGAGCAAGCAGTCGCGTAACGGCGCTTTGCTGTGCGCCGCGGCCAAGGCAAAGGCCACCGGGTAGGTGGGCGAGGGCAGTTGCAGGCCCAGGCCCGCCACTAGCTCGGGCTGCAGGCTGCGCAACCACTCGATGAACGAGCGGCCCATTTGCTCGCTTTGCAGGCGCAACTCGCTGCTCTCGCGCGAGTGCAGCACCCAGTCGTTCAGCACGGTAATGCGCTGCATGTCGCAGCCTTGCCATGCGGGGATGGCCTGGGCCACAACGGCCAAGTCTGAGCGTGCCAGCGACAGGTGCAACTGGTCGTTCAGCCATTGGCTTGCTCCTGATTCTGTAGCTACACACGAACTATCTATGGCCGCTTCCAGTCCTTCGGAGTAAGAAAAGCCGCCCACTGGCAGGGCTGGCGAGGCCAGCCAAATCAGTTGCAGCAAAGACGCGTCGCCCAAGGCCATGCTGGGCTTCTACCGCGCAGTCACAGCGACTGGCCCGGCGTTTGGATTAGCGTCTGTTTCGGCACGCTGGTACTAAAGTCTTGGTCGATCAAGGGGCCGTGGCCTTTGCTGGGCGCAGTGTTGTGTGGGTGCGCATGCCCATGGCCGCTGTGCGTGCCCGATGCGTAAGCGCCAGACTCCGGCTCAAAGGCGGCCTGCGTCGCGTGCACGATGAGGTGCATACTGCGCAGCAGGTCGGCCAGCACGTGGTCGGGCTCGATCTGCAAGAAGCTGGGCTTGAGTTCGATGGGCACATGGCGGTTGCCCAGGTGGTAGGCGGCGCGCATCAGGTCAAAGGGCGAACCGTGCGCCGTGCAATGCGTTATGCGTAGCACGGCCTGCGGCGCGGCCAGCACCCTGATGAGCGAGCCGTCTTGCGCCACCAACACGTCGCCGCCGCGCACTACGTTGCCGCGCGGCAGAAACACGCCGATGCTGCGGCCTTGCGAGTCGCTCGCGTCAAAGCGGCTTTTTTGCCGCGTGTCCCAGTCGAGTTCCAGCGTGGCCGCACGTTTAATGAGCACCGGCGCCAGGCCTGCGCCTTGGGGCATGAGTTTGGAGGCTTGCAGCATCAGAATAAAAAGTAGCGTTGTGCCATCGGCAGGCTGGTAGCGGGCTCGCAGGTGAGCAGCACGCCGTCGGCGCGCACGGCATAGGTTTGCGCGTCGATCTCCATCTTGGGCAGGTAGCTGTTGTGCACCATATGCTGCTTGCGGACCGCGCGAATGTTCTTCACGGCAGTGACGTTTTTGCTCAAACCAAAGCGCTCTTTCACACCAGCCGCCAAACCCGCTTGCGAAACGAAGGTGATCGAGCTGCGCGAGAGTGAGCCGCCATACGAGCCAAACATGGGCCGGTAATGCACCGGCTGGGGCGTCGGGATGCTGGCGCTGGGGTCGCCCATGGCGGCCATGGCAATCGTGCCGCCCTTCAGAATGAGCGCGGGCTTGACGCCAAAGAAAGCGGGCTTCCACACCACCAGGTCGGCCCACTTGCCGACTTCGATGCTGCCCACCTCGTGGCCGATGCCGTGCGCAATGGCGGGGTTGATGCCCAGCTTGGCGATGTAGCGCTTGACGCGCGCGTTGTCGTGCCTATCGCTATCGCCGGGCAGTTTGCCGCGCTGCTGCTTCATCTTGTGCGCGGTTTGCCAGGTGCGGATGATGACCTCGCCCACCCGGCCCATGGCCTGGCTGTCGCTGCTCATCATGCTGATGGCGCCCAGATCGTGCAACACGTCTTCGGCAGCAATGGTTTCTTTGCGGATGCGGCTTTCGGCAAAAGCCAGGTCTTCGGCAATGCTGGCGTGTAGGTGGTGGCAGACCATCAGCATGTCCACATGTTCGTCTAGCGTGTTCACCGTGTAGGGCATGGTGGGGTTGGTCGAGCTGGGCAAAAAGTTGGCCTCGCCCACCACGCG
>CANFOR010000229.1 GCA_947448675.1 Betaproteobacteria bacterium | reverse complement strand
TTGGTTATAACGCCGCACAGGCTCGCCCAGGGCAATGGAGCGGCTGGCGATTTTGTGGCCGGCAGGAACCAAGCCCTTGACGGTAATGCCCTCCACTTGCACGCCGCCGACCAATTGGCTGCGGGCTATCAAAACGTCGTCAGCGCTGTGGAGTCGAATGAAAGCTTGCATAGAGGCTGCAGGGGGCTGCATAGAATGGGGCGGCTAATCAAACTATCATACGACTTTTGCGGCGCTGCAAAACAGCAGAAAAAAGCCGCCATAACCGGAGACAAGCAATGCGTTTGCAAGGTAAAAAAATTCTCATCACCGCAGCGGGCCAAGGTATTGGCAAGGCCTGCGCACTGGCCATGGCCGCTGAGGGTGCGCAGGTGTGGGCCACCGACATCAATGCCGACTTGCTGGCCAGCTACCAGGGCATGGCCAACATTACGGCGCTGCCATTAGACGTATTGGACAAAGCCGCAATCACCCGCGTGGTGGGCAGCTTGCCTGCGCTCGATGTGCTGTTCAATTGTGCGGGCTATGTGCACAACGGCACCGCGCTAGAGGCTACCGATGCCGACTGGGACTTTGCCTTCAACCTCAATGCCCGCGCCCAGTTTTGGATGATCCAGGCCGTGCTGCCCGGCATGCTGCGCAACAACGGCGGCAAGGGCGCAGGCAGCATCATCAACATGGCCAGTGTGTGTGGCAGCGTCAAAGGCTTGCCCAACCGGTTTGTCTACGGTGCCAGCAAAGCGGCGGTGGTGGGCATTACCAAAGCCGTCGCGGCTGACTATGTGGGCCAGGGCATTCGCTGCAACGCGATTGCCCCCGGCACCGTCGACACGCCTTCTTTGGGCGACCGCATCAACAGCTATGCCGACCCGGTGCAAGCGCGCAAAAATTTTATTGCGCGTCAACCCATGGGGCGTTTGGCGCAGGCGCATGAAATTGCGCCGATTGTTTTGTATTTGGCCAGTGACGAGTCGGTCTTCGCCAGCGGGCAAGTGTTCTCGGTAGACGGAGGCATGACCATATGAACCAACTCGACTTTGCTGGCCGCCACGCGGTCATCACCGGCGGCGCTGCGGGCCTGGGCTTTGCCATCGCGCAGCGTTTGCTGGCCTCGGGCGGCAGCGTTTCGCTCTGGGACCGCGACGAAGCAGCAGGCCGCAGCGCGGTGGCGGCCCTGGGTGCCAAGGCCCATGCGGTGGCGGTAGACGTTACCCAGCAAGCCTCGGTACAAGCGGCGGTGCAGGCCTCGTTGGCGCATGCGGGCCGCATCGACGCTTTGGTCAACAGTGCAGGCATTACTGGGCCTAACGGCAAGCTCTGGGACTACCCGGTAGACGCTTGGCGCCAGGTGATGGAGGTCAACTTGAACGGCGTGTTTTTGTGCTGCCGTGAAGTCGTGCCGCACATGAAGGGCAGCAACTACGGGCGCGTTGTCAACATTGCGTCGGTCGCAGGCAAAGACGGCAACCCCAACGCCAGCGCCTACAGTGCCAGCAAGGCGGCGGTGATTGCGCTCACCAAGTCGCTTGGCAAAGAGCTGGCCGACACTGGCGTGCGCGTCAACTGCGTCACCCCAGCGGCGGTGAAGACGGCGATGTTTGAACAAATGACGCCCGAGCACATTGCCTTCATGCTGTCTAAAATTCCCATGGCGCGTTTTGGCACACCCGAAGAAGTCGCCGCCTTGGTGGGCTGGCTGTGCACCGAAGACTGTTCTTTTTCCACCGGAGCGGTGTTTGACCTCTCGGGTGGCCGCTCGACCTATTAACCACCCCCGAAAGAAGACGTAATGAAACTCGTTCGCTATGGCAAACCCGGTAAAGAAAAGCCCGGCCTGATTGACGCAGATGGCAATCTGCGCGACCTCTCTGCCGTGCTCCCCGACATTGGCGCGGCTGCGCTAAACGCCAAAGTGTTGGCCAAGCTGGCCAAGCTCAAAACCGACAAACTGCCCTTGGTCAAAGGCAAGCCCCGCATGGGTTGCCCAGTGGCGCAAGTGGGCAAGTACATCGCCATTGGCCTGAACTACTCTGACCACGCGGCCGAGTCGGGCATGCCCATCCCCAAAGAGCCCGTGGTGTTCATGAAGGCCACCAGCTGCATCCAAGGTCCGAACGACGACGTCATGCTGCCCAAGGGCTCGGTCAAGAGCGACTGGGAGATTGAGTTGGGCATCGTCATCGGCACCCAAGCGCGCTATGTGTCGCAAAAAGATGCTCTGAAACATGTAGCAGGCTACACCCTGTGCAATGACGTGAGCGAGCGCGAGTTTCAGCTCGAACGCGGCCTGCAGTGGGACAAGGGCAAGGGCTGCGACACCTTCGGCCCCATTGGCCCGTGGCTGGTTACCACCGACGAGATTGCCAACCCACAAAAGTTGGCCATGTGGCTCGACGTGAACGGTGTGCGCAAGCAAACCGGCAACACCAAAACCATGATTTTCAACTGCGCCAAAATCGTCAGCTACGTGAGCGAGTTCATGACCCTGATGCCCGGCGACGTGATCTGCACCGGCACGCCACCCGGCGTCGGCCTGGGCATGAAGCCGCCCGTGTTCTTGAAAAAGGGCGACGTGATGACCCTGGGCATTGAAGGCCTGGGCGAGCAACGGCAGTTGGTGGTGCCGTTTAAGAAGTAAGGCGCGTTGATGCTAGGCCACACTGCTTTTGCGGTGTGGCGTTAAGTATTAAAGCAGTTGAAACCCAATAAATACGTGCGTTTTCAGCTATTAACAATGTAGCAAATAGGCGCTATCTTGCAAGCCAGTGTGCTTGTTTGGGTCGCCCCATCTAGCGCCGTTCTGGCTTTTGGTGCAAAATAGCACGATCGTTCTTTTTAACGGTTTTTGCTTGCACCATGTCTGTCATCGTTCTTCCACTGAAAGCGCCACGCGACGGCCGCGCTTTGCTCAAGGGCCAGCAAACTAAGGCGGCCATTGTCGAGGCGGCTTTGGGCTTGGCTACGCAGATCGGCTTAGAGGGCTTGTCGATTGGCGCGTTGGCCGAGGTCACGCAGATGAGCAAGTCGGGTGTGTTTGCGCATTTTGGCTCGCGCGAGGAGCTGCAAATTTCGGTGGTGCGTGAGTACTACACCCGCTTTGAGGCCGAGGTGTTCTACCCTGCCATGCAGGCCGAGCGTGGCCTGCCGCGCCTGCGCGCCCTGTTTGCCAACTGGATGCAGCGTACCTCGGTTGAAATCGACTCAGGCTGCCTGTTCATCAGCGGTGCCGTGGAGTTTGACGACCGGCCCGGCCCGGTGCGCGAGGCCCTGGCCTCGTCGGTGCGCACATGGTTGCGCGCCATGGAGCGGGCCGTGGTCAGTGCGCAAGAGCTAGGGCACATCGATCCTGCGGCCAAGCCTGCCGACCTGTTGTTCCAAATCCATGGCCTGATCTTGGCCCTGCATTACGAGGCCCGCTTTCTTAAAAACCCTGGCTCGGTGCCACGCGCTCTGCGTGGCTTTGAAGAAATTTTGGCGCGCCATGCGTCACCACCTATTTCGCCCGTGACCAAAAAACCAGGGCGCGTTTCTGCTTCTGTTTCTAAACCCGCCACCGCTACCCCATCCACCCGCCTGCCACAAGGAGCTTGACCATGCCCACTTACACCCCACCCCTGCGCGACATGCAATTTGTGATGCACGAATTGCTCAAAGTCACCGACGACTTAAAGGCGATTGAGAAATACGCCGACGCCGATGCCGACACCATCAATGCCGTGCTTGAAGAAGCGGGCAAGTTCGCCACAGAGGTGGTGTTTCCGCTCAACATCAGCGGTGACGAAGAAGGCTGCTCGCTCGACCCCAAAACCCATGCAGTGACCACGCCCAAGGGCTTTAAAGAAGCCTATGCGCAGTACGTGGCCGCAGGCTGGCCCGCGCTCTCGGGCGACCCCGCCTTTGGTGGCCAGGGCCTGCCCTTGGTGGTCAACCAATGCTTTTACGAAATGCTCAACAGCGCCAACCAAGCTTGGACCATGTACCCTGGCCTGACGCACGGCGCGCACGCGGCCTTGCACGCCCATGGCACCGAAGCGCAAAAAGCCACCTACCTGGCCAAGATGACCAGTGGCCACTGGACCGGCACCATGTGCCTGACCGAGCCGCATTGCGGCACCGACCTGGGCCTGATGCGCACCAAGGCCGAGCCCCAGCCCGACGGCACCTACCGCATTACTGGCAACAAAATTTTCATCAGCGCGGGTGAGCATGACATGACGGACAACATCATCCACCTCGTGCTGGCACGCCTGCCGGA
>CANFOR010000228.1 GCA_947448675.1 Betaproteobacteria bacterium | reverse complement strand
TTTATCGATGGGTGCCGCCCACGCTGCCGACGCCCCCGCTGGCAAACAGCAAGGCAAAATGGCCACCTGCAGCGCCGACTTCAAAGCCACCGGCAAAGACGGCAAAGAGCGCCAAGGCTTTATGAAAGAGTGCTTGTCCAACAAGCCTGCTGCCGCCAAGCCACAAGGCAAAATGGCCAGCTGCAGTGCCGACTTTAAAACCACCGGCAAAGCCGGCAAAGAGCGCCAAGCTTTCATGAAAGAGTGCTTGAAGAAATAAGCGCCAGCGCTTCGCTACACAAACCCCGCTGCGGCGGGGTTTTGTTTTGCGCGCGGCATTTTGCGCGCCAGATTCTTGGCATGATCGGTCTATGAGCTTATTGAAAAACCCTGCTGCCCCCAGCCCCATGCAAACCAGCCCAAGCGGCCACAAAACCCCGGAAACGCAGCATGCAAGCGCGCCGGAAGCTACTCATTCAGTAGCAAACAGCACGCCTGCTGCGGGCGTGAGCGTGGCCCGCTCGGGCCGCTGGTTTCTCGCCGTGGGCGCAGCCGCTACGCTGACGCATATGGCGGTATTTGCGCTGCTAGAGGGCCGCATCTGGCCCGAGCTGGCCAATGGCGGCGGCTTTGTGGCGGCGTTTTTAGTGAGTTTTGTTGGCCACCGTTTTTTAAGTTTTGCCGACACCCACACCAGCATGGGCACCAGCTTTGTGCGTTTTGGCCTCACGGCTTTGCTGGGCTTTGCCGCCAATGAGTTGGTGTTTGTGCTGCTGCTGCGCAGTGCACTTTGGCCGTCTTGGCTGGCCTTGTTGGCAGGCTTGCTGGTAGCGGCCGCGCAAACCTTTGTGCTGAGCCGTTATTGGGCTTTTAAGCGCTGATCGCGCGCGTCCAAAAATTCGCTTGCCCATAGGTTTGGCGCAAATAGTCCACCCACAGGCGCACCCGCAGGGGCAGGTGTTTGCGCTGCGGAAACAGCGCGTAGATGCCATTGGCGGGTGCGGCAAAGGCATCGAGCACACGCACCAGTTGGCCGTTGGCTACCTCGGCCTCGACCTCCCAGGTGCTGCGCCAGGCAATGCCGTGGTCGGCCAAACACCAGTCGTGCAGCACTTGGCCGTCGGAGCAGTCCATCGGCCCGGCGGGCTTGAGGTGCAGCAGCTGGCCTTCGACCTGAAAAGCCCAGCCCCGGGTTTGCGAGGCGTCGCTCGACAGCGTCAGGCAGTCGTGCTGCGCCAGTTCGCTGGGGTGCTGCGGTGTGCCACGGGCCTTGAGGTAGGCCGGGGTGGCCACGCACAGGCGGCGGTTGTCGGCCAAACGGGTGCTCACCAAAGACGAGTCGGGCAGGTCGCCCACGCGCACTGCGCAGTCAAAGCCCTCGGCGGCCAGGTCGACCACGCGGTCGCTCAGGTTGAGCGAGATGCTCACGTCGCGGTGCAGCGCGCGAAAGCGCGGCACCAGGGGCGCCACATGGCGGCGGCCAAAGCCCGCAGGCGCGGTGACGCGCAGGTGCCCGCTGGCCTTCACGCCCCCAGCCGAGACGCTGGCCTCGGCATTGGCAAAGTCGGCCAAGAGGCGTTGGCAGTCTTCTAAAAACGCGCTGCCCTCGTGGGTCAGCGTAATGCGCCGGGTGGTGCGTACCAAGAGCTTGACGCCCAGGCGCTCCTCTAGCGCGTCGAGCCTGCGGCCCATGATGGCCGGGGCCACGCCCTCGCCCAATGCCGCCGCCGTGAGGCTGCCTTTGCTGGCAATGGCCACAAAGGATTCGAGTTGTTTGAGCCGGTCCATGCGCTGGATTATCCGCGCCTTGTGGTCTTCTCTTGCGGCCCTCTTTGCGCGGCCGTCCTAAGCCCCAAAGTATGGGCCGCTATGAATCATTTGGCCTTTGCGCCAAATTGTGCGCACAAAGTGTGCACAAGGGTGTGCTGCGTGTGCCGCCGCCAGCGGCCAGCCGCTTACAGTGCGGCTTCTTGCGCGCGCCGCGTGCACAGGAGCTGCTTTGTCCCTTGCCCGAATTTTCAAAACCGCTTTGCGCGCCCCAGCACGGCAGGCCGCGCACCTGCTGCTGGGCTTGGCCCTGGGTGTGTCCATCGGCGCGGCCCACGCGCAAAGCCCCAGCGAGCTGGTGGACTACACCGTGCAAAGTGGCGACAGCCTGCAGTCCATCGCCCAGCGCCAGTTCAAGTTTGGCGGCAGCTGGCAAGCCCTGCGCGAGCTCAACCAGATTGCACCGCGCACGCAAAACAGCATCTACCCTGGGCAAAGCTTGAAGCTGCGCCGTGAGTGGCTAGAAAAGCCTGCGCCGCCGCCGCCTCCAGCCCCCCTGCCCAGCCAAGTGACCCTGCAAAGTGCAGGCCCCGGCCTGATCCTGCGCCAAGCGGGCAGCACCGTCGCAGCCCAAGTGGGCACGCAGCTTGCCGAGGGCACGCTCTTGCAAACCGGGCCCACCACAGGCGCCTCTTTCACCATGGAAGACGGCAGCAAAGCCCAGTTAGCGCCCAACTCGAGTTTGGAGCTCACGCGCTTGCAAAAAAACGCCGCTACCGGCCAACTGCAAAGCGTGTTTCGCTTGGTGCAGGGCTCGATGCAAATGGTGGTGAGCAAGCTCAAAGGCGCCAAGCCCGACCGCATGCTGATCCAAGTGGCCACCGCCACCCTGGGCATTCGCGGCACCAGCTTTCGGGTGAGCACGCTGGGCAATAGCGCGCAAAGCGAGGTGCTAGAGGGCAATGTTGAGCTGGGCGCTGCCAGCGCACTGGTGGCCCTGCCCGGCGGCTACGGTAGCAAGGTGGTGGGCACGGCACCACCGCTGCCCCCGATTGCCCTGTTGCCCGCGCCCAGTGCGTTCACCCGCATGCCGTGGTACAGCCAGCACGAAACGGCAGCGAGTTTGCCCGCCCGCCTGGAGTGGCAACCCGTGCCCGGCGCAGTGCGCTACCTGGTGCAAGTGGCCAGCGACGCCGCCTTTGACCAGCTCATCGCCCAGCAAGACAGCACGCAAGCCCGGGTCGACTTTGCCACCCTGCCGCGCGGCTACAACTTTGTGCGGGTGCGCGCCATCGACGCCAATGGCCTGGCGGGCTACGACTTGCAGCAGGCCTTTCGCTTGTAAATTTACCAGCGCGCCGCGCCGGTAAAGCGGGCAAAGCCAACGCATTGCCAGCAAAAAAGTCATGGATTAAACCTGTTCTCACGGGGCAATCCAGGCCCGTACTTCACCTACAGTGCGGGTATGCAAAACTTACCCTGTGTTCTGTTCGATGCCTATGGCACGCTGTTTGACGTCTACAGCGTGGGCACCTTGGCCGAAGAATTCTTCCCCGGCCACGGCGTGGCCATCAGCCAGGTGTGGCGTGACAAGCAGGTCGAATACAGCCGCTTAGTGACCACCAGCAACCACGGCGCGCACTACCAACCGTTTTGGGATTTGACCCGCGCCGCGCTCCGCTATGCTATTAAAAAAGTAGCTGCTAACGCACATCCCACGGGCCTTGCAGCCGATTTTGATGCCCAATACGGGGCGCAAGTCGAGCGCCTCATGGCGCAGTACCGCCAGCTCAGCGCCTTCCCTGAAAACGCCGCTGTGCTGCAAGCACTGCAAACGCGCGGCGTGGTCACAGGCGTGCTCAGCAATGGCGACCCGGGCATGCTGCACGCTGCGGTGAACAGCGCGGGCTTGGCCCCGCTGCTGCGCCATGTGATCAGCGTAGACGGCATTCGCAAGTACAAAACCCACCCCGACGCCTATGCGCTGGGCCCGCAAACCACCGGCTTTGCCGCCGCCGACACCTTGTTTGTCAGCAGCAACAGCTGGGACGCGCTGGCCGCCACGTGGTATGGCTACCAAACCCTGTGGGTGAACCGCCAAGGCCTGCCCTTTGAAGAGCTGGGCACCCAACCAACCCGCATCGGCAGCAGCCTGCGCGATGTGCTTTCCTTCTTTTGATTTTTGTTTTTTTAGGAGCCGACCATGACCGCACGCACCAGCGTCCACCGCCTACAAGTTGCCAGCAACCTGTACCAGTTCATCAACGACGAAGTGCTGCCCGGCACCGGCGTGGCCAGCGCGGCCTTTTGGCAAGGCTTTGACGCCATCGTGGCCGACCTGGCGCCCAAAAACCAAGCCCTGCTAGCCGAGCGCAACCGCCTGCAAAGCGAGCAAGACGCTTGGCACAAAGCCCACCCCGGCCCGATTGCCGACATGCGCGCCTACAAAGCCTTTTTGAAGCAAATCGGCTACCTGGTGACGCCGCCTAAAAAGGTCGAAGCCACCACCCAAAACGTCGACGCCGAGCTGGCCGTGCAAGCGGGCCCGCAACTGGT
>CANFOR010000227.1 GCA_947448675.1 Betaproteobacteria bacterium | reverse complement strand
GGCCCGGCCACTGCCCAAATTGAACAGGCCCGAGGCTTTGGGGTGGTCAAAAAACCAAAGGTTGACGGCTACGACGTCGTCCACAAAAACAAAGTCGCGCATTTGCGCGCCGGGGCCGTAGCCGCCGTATTCGCCAAATAAACGCACCTTGCCCTCTTTTTGGAACTGGTGAAACTGGTGAAAGGCCACGCTGGCCATGCGACCCTTGTGCTGTTCGCGCGGGCCATAGACGTTGAAGTAGCGAAAGCCCACCACCTGGGCTTTGGCGCGCTGAAAGCCGGTACCCAGTTGGCGGCGCAGCTTTTGGTCAAACAACAGTTTGCTATAGCCGTAGACGTTGAGCGGTTGCTCGAATTCTGGGCTTTCAATGAAGCTGCTCGAACCCCCATAGGTGGCGGCAGACGAGGCGTAGAGCAGGCGCGTGCCCTGGCTCTGGCAGGCGTCGAGCAAGTCGCACGATAGCGTGTAGTTGTTGCGCATCATGTACTGGCCGTCGCTCTCCATGGTGTCACTGCAAGCGCCTTCGTGGAACACGGCGTCTACCTGGCCGTAGTGGCCGTTGGCAAAGCGCGGGTAAAAGTCGGCAGCGTCGACGTAGTCGGCAATCTGCAGGTCGGCCAGGTTGCGAAACTTGTCGCCCTGGCGCAGGTCGTCTACCGCAATGATGTTGCTGATGCCGCGCGCGTTCAAGCCCGCCACGATGTTGCTGCCAATAAAACCGGCCGCGCCGGTGACCACGATGCTGTTCATGCGAATAACTCCTGGTAGCTCACGGTGGCCGTGCCAAACTTGCCCACCACAATGCCGCCAGCCTTGTTGGCCAGGGGCATGGCTTGGCGCAGCGTCATCCCGCTGGCCACCAAGGCGGCCAGGGTGGCGATGACGGTGTCACCCGCGCCGGTCACGTCAAACACCTCGCGCGCTTGGGCGCTCACATGCAGCTGGCCCTGGGCGTCAAACAGCGTCATGCCTTCTTCACTGCGGGTGAGCAACAAAGCGTCGAGCCGCAAGCTGGCGCGCAGGTTTTGCGCTTTGCTTTGCAGCTCGCTCTCGCTGCTCCACATGCCGATGACCTGCTGCAGCTCGGCGCGGTTGGGTGTGAGCACGCTGGCCCCGGCGTAGCGGCTGTAGTCGCTGCCTTTGGGGTCGATCAGCACGGTTTTGGCCGCGGCGCGGGCGGCAGCAATCATGTGCGCCACATGGGCCAGGCCGCCCTTGCCGTAGTCTGAGAAGAGCACCGCTTGGTGCTGGGGCAAGAGCTGGGCAAACAAGGCGGTTTGCGAGGCCAGCACTTCGCTGTGCGGGGCGTTTTCAAAGTCGATGCGCAGCAGTTGCTGCTGGCGGCCGATCACACGCAGCTTCACGGTGGTTTGCAGCGCGGCGTCGCGACCAAAATACGGCGCAATGCCGGTTTGCGCGACCAAAGCTTCGAGCTTGTGGCTGGCCTCGTCTTCGCCCACCACGGTGAGCAGTGAGGCTTGCGCGCCCAGGCTGACCACATTGCAAGCCACGTTGGCGGCACCGCCCATGCGCTCTTCTTCGCGGGTCACGCGCACCACGGGCACTGGCGCTTCGGGACTGATGCGGTCCACCGCGCCATACCAGTAGCGGTCGAGCATGGCGTCGCCGACCACGAGCACGCGGGCCTGTGCGAGGTGCGCGAATTGAACGGGTTGTTCAGGTTGGATGGTCATAATTCTTCGATTCGACGGGCCGGAAAACTGTCCCAGGCTTGGCAGCCCGGGCATTGCCAAAAATGCTGCACGGCCTCAAAGCCGCAGGCGGCGCAGCGGTAGCGCTGCAGGGGTTTGACGGCGTGGTCGAGCGCGCGTTGCACCAGGGGGTGGAACTGTTCGTGTTCGAGTTTTTCACCGGCGATCCACTGCGCTGCCGCTACCAGCGAGGGCTCGCGCTCCAGGTGCTGGATGTACCAGTCGCGCCCTTGGTCGCCGCCGTCTAGTGCCACGATGGCGTCGAGCACGTCGAGTGAGGGCAGGGCCGCTTGCTGGGCTTGGAGCAGGCGCAGCGCCTCGTCACTGCGACCTGCCCCAAGGGCCGCCACGCGTAAAGGGTCTGCTATTAAAGGTATAGCTGCTGGCGCTTGTTCGGCGTGGGTTTTCAGGGTTTCAAAGGCTGTGAGCGGGTGACCACCGTGCATTTGAAGCGCTGCCAAGGCCAAACGTGGACGTGCTGCTTGCGGCGCGGTTTGTACGGCTTGTTCGAGCAGTGCGAGAGCCGCTTCAGGCTGCTCCTTTTGCAGTGCCGGGCTGGCTTGCTCGCACAGGTAATGCGCTTGGCGTTGGCTAAAGTCGCCGTGGCCTGCGGCCTGCAACTGGTTGGCGACCAAGCTGGCCTGGGGCCAGTCGCGCGAGCGTTCGTAAATGGCCAGCAAGGCCAGCAGGGCTTGGGCTTCAAAAGCGCTGCCTTTGAGTTTAGACAGCGCGGCTTCTGCACGGTCGAGCAAACCGGCTTTGACGAAGTCTTGCGCCAAGGCGTACTGGGCGCGCTCGCGTTCGGCCTGGTTCAGGTCGCCGCGCGAGAGCAGGTGTTCGTGCACCCGCACGGCGCGCTCGTATTCGCCACGGCGGCGAAACAAGTTGCCCAAAGCAAAATGCAGCTCTGAAGTGTCGGGGTCGTTTTGCACGGCCTCAATGAAGGCGTCAATGGCCAGGTCTTGCTGCTCGTTGAGCAAGAAATTCAGGCCACGAAAATAGGCCTTGGGCGCTTGCCGGTCGGCAATACGCAGCTGGCGAATGTCCAGGCGCGAGGCCAGCCAGCCCAAAGCAAAAGCCGTGGGCAAGCCCAGCAAGAGCCAGGTGAAGTCAAATTCCATGCGGGTCGTCCGAGGCGGCGTAGGGTGGCTTGACGGCTGCGGCTGCAAGCGGGTCTGGGCTGGCGCTTTTCAGGGCTGCGCGGCGGTGCTTCCACCAGCGCGGCACCATGCCCAGCACGCCCAGCACGAGGCCAGCGGAAAAGGCGCACAGGACCACCAAAACCAGCGGCGCACGCCACTGTTGGCCAAAGAAAAAATGCACCGAGGTGTCTTGTTGATTGTTCAGTGCGAAGGCGAACAAGGTAAAAAAAATGGCCGCTTTGAGCGCCCATTTGAATATCCATAGCAACTGTTTCATGGTGCTCTTGCGAACCGGCTCAGAGCTTGTTTTGCGCCAACAGCTCGGCGGTGCGTTGCTCTACCGCTTCGCGCAGGGCCTTACCCGCTTTGAAGTGGGTCACGCGTTTTTCAGGAATGGCCACCGATTCGCCCGAGCGCGGGTTGCGCCCCATGCGTGGTGAGCGGCGGTTGACGGTAAAACTGCCAAAGCCACGAATTTCAATGCGATGACCGCGCACCAGCGCCTCGCCCATCGCGTCGAGAATAGCCTTGACGGCGTACTCTGCATCACGCTGGGTGAGCTGTGCAAAACGCGCAGCCAGTTCTTCTACCAGATCGCTTCGTGTCACGGTGCTTGCCTTGGGCACAGAGCGCTGCAACGGCCCCGCCGCGTACTGCGCTCTGTTGTGTGCCGCTTACTTGTCGAGCTTGGCGCGCAGCAAGGCGCCCAAGCTGGTGGTGCCAGCGTTTTCTTTGGCCGACTGCTGGCTCAGCGAAGCCATGGCCTCGCTTTGGTCTGCAGCGTCTTTGGCCTTGATCGACAACTGGATGTTGCGCGTTTTACGGTCGATGTTGACCACCACAGCGGTGACTTCGTCGCCCACTTTGAGCACATTGCGTGCGTCTTCCACGCGGTCGCGGCTGATTTCGCTGGCACGCAGGTAGCCCAAAATGTCTTCGCCCAGGTCGATCTCGGCGCCTTTGGCGTCGACGGTTTTGACCTTGCCGGTAACGGTTTGGCCTTTGTCATTGATCGAGGTGAAGGTGGTGAAGGGGTCGGAGTCCAGCTGCTTGATGCCCAAGCTGATGCGCTCGCGTTCCACGTCAACGGCCAAGACCAAAGCTTCGACTTCTTGGCCCTTCTTGAACTCGCGCACAGCGGCTTCGCCGGTTTCGTTCCAAGACAGGTCAGACAGGTGCACCAGGCCGTCAATGCCAGCCGCCAAGCCGACGAAGACGCCGAAGTCGGTGATGGATTTGATCGGGCCCTTCACGCGGTCGCCGCGCTTGGTGTTTTGTGCAAATTCTTGCCATGGGTTGGCCTTGCACTGCTTCATGCCCAAGCTGATGCGGCGCTTGTCTTCGTCGATTTCCAGAACCATGACTTCGACTTCGTCGCCCAGGGCCACGATTTTGCTTGGGGCCACGTTCTTGTTGGTCCAGTCCATTTCAGAGACGTGTACCAAACCTTCGATGCCTGGCTCCAACTCAACAAATGCGCCGTAGTCAGCGATGTT
>CANFOR010000226.1 GCA_947448675.1 Betaproteobacteria bacterium | reverse complement strand
GTGCGCAAAGAGCTGGGCGTGCGCACCATGTTTAACATCTTGGGGCCGCTCACCAACCCGGCGGGTGCACCGAATATTTTGATGGGCGTGTTCCATGCTGATTTGGTGGGCATCCAGGTGCGCGCCCTGCAGCGCCTGGGCGCCGAGCACGCGCTGGTGGTCTACGGCAAAGACGGTATGGACGAGATTTCTTTAGGCGCCGCTACCCTGGTGGGCGAGCTGAAGAACGGCGTCATTACCGAATACGAAATCCACCCCGAGGACTTTGGCTTTGCCATGAGCAGCAACCGCGCCCTGCGGGTGGAAACGGCGGAAGAATCTAAGGCCATGCTGCTGGGCGTGCTGAACAATGTGCCGGGCCCGGCGCGCGACATTGTGGTGCTTAACACCGCTGCGGCTTTGTATGCGGCGAATGTGGTGGAGTCCGTCGAAACGGGCGTGGAATGTGCGTTGACTGCTATTGAATCAGGAGCGGCGCGAGAAAAATTAACCCAACTGGTAGCGGCCACGCAAGTGGCGGCTTCATAAATGTCCGACATCCTGAACCAAATTATTGCCGTCAAGCACGAAGAAATTTCCGCTGCGCGCAAGCGCCGCTCTTTGGAGGCGATTCGCTTTGACGCCGAGAGCCGTTTGCGCACGCGCGACTTCGTGGGCGCGCTGCGCGCCAAGCACGCGGCGGGCCTGTGCGCGGTGATCGCCGAGGTGAAAAAAGCCAGCCCGAGCAAGGGCGTGCTGCGCGCCGAGTTCATTCCAGCCGACATTGCGCAAAGCTATTCCGAGGGCAATGGCAAGGCAGGCAGCGCCACGGCGGCTTGCTTGTCGGTGCTGACGGATCGCCAGTTCTTCCAGGGTGAGCCCGACTTTTTGAAGCAGGCACGCGCCTCGTGCAACCTGCCGGTGCTGCGCAAAGACTTTATGGTCGACGCCTACCAAATCTACGAGTCGCGGGCCATGGGCGCGGACTGCATTTTGCTGATCGTCGCCTGCCTGGACGACGCGCAGCTGAAAGACCTGGAAGCCTGCGCGCTGGCGCTCGACATGGCGGTTTTGGTCGAGGTGCACGACGGCGTGGAGCTCGAGCGCGCGCTGAAACTCCAAACGCCCCTGATTGGCATCAACAACCGCAACCTGCGCAGTTTTGCGGTCTCGCTGCAAACCACTATCGACTTGCAGGCGCGCGTGCCTGCGGGCCGCATGGTGGTCACCGAATCGGGCATTGCTACGGCGGCCGACGTGAAACTGCTGCGCGACGCGGGCGTGAACAGCTTCTTGGTCGGCGAGGCTTTTATGCGCGCCGAAGAGCCCGGCGCAGCACTGGCTCAGCTCTTTGCTTGAGCGGCTGGCGGCTGTAAGAGTTTTTCAAAAGCTATATTTTTTATAGCGCCTTACGCATATTCCACAAGCCTTGCAGCCCGATTTACCTTTTATTTTAGAGGCAGAGGGAGCGGCAAAACCTGCTCCTGCATTGCACAGTTGGGCACCCGAGCAGTGGCCTTTAGCCGCTGGCTGGGCCCCGATAGTGCAGGCCTTCTTGGCCAGTGCGCAAGGCCAAGCTTTGGCCGCATTCATGCAGCAACGCTTGGCGGCGGGCGCGGTGGTCTACCCGCCCCAGCCCTTTCGCGCGCTGGAGCTGACGGCTTTGGCCGATGTGCGCATGGTCATCCTCGGGCAAGACCCTTACCACGGGCCCGGCCAAGCCGAGGGCTTGGCTTTTTCGGTTGCGCCCGGCGTGGCGGTGCCGCCGAGTTTGCGCAATATTTTCAAAGAGCTGGCGCGCGACCTGGGCCTACCCCCGCTAGTGAATCGGGCGGCCCCTCTGGCCACTGCGCCTGCTGCGTCCGCACTGCCCGCCAACGGTAGCTTGCAGCACTGGGCCCAGCAAGGCGTGCTCTTGCTCAACACCTGCCTCACGGTAGAACAAAACCGGCCCGCCAGCCATGCCCAGCAAGGTTGGGAGGCCTTGACCGACGCACTGCTGCAGGCCGTGGCCAGCCGCCGTGGCGGCGTACGGGGCGCGGCGCTGGGCGTTGGGTCTGCTCTTGGGCCTGGCATGGCCGCGCCGCCTTGCGTCTACCTGCTGTGGGGCGCGCATGCACAGGCCAAACAGGCTTTGCTGGAGCAGGCTGCGCAGGGTTCGGCGCGAGACACTGCCGCCTCCGGCGGGGCTTTGGCCAGCGCGCCCGGGCCAAGCTTGGTGCTGCGCGCCAACCATCCATCGCCCCTCTCGGCGCTGCGGCCGCCTCTGCCGTTTATGGGCTGTGGGCACTTTTCGCAGGCTCGCAATTGGCTCGCCCAGCAGGGCTGCATGCTACATTTTTAATAGCTGCCTACGCATATTCTATGCGCCTTGCAGCCATTTTTATTCCTTAAATCGCGGGTTTTGGGTGGCTTAAACAGGGATGCTGATGTCGTCGAGGTAGTCGCGCTGCAGGTTCACGGTGGACTGTTGGCCCAGGGCTGCGTAGTTGCGGCTTAGCCAGGCTGTGCCGCTGTCTTGGCCCAGCTCAAAGAGCTTGTTGATCAGTACGCCGTCCACCGAGCTTTTGCTAGACGCGGGGTATTGGTCGAGTGCGGCCCCGCCGTCTACACGGTGCATGCGCACGGGTTTGTAGGCCACGCTGCGTTGGGGCATGTGCTGCAAATGGCCGTCGGCCAGCAAGCGGTTGATGAGTTCAATGCTGCGCATCTGCGCCAGCAAGCTAGCGTTAAAGGTCAGCTCGTTGATGCGGTCGACAATGTCGTGCGGGGTTTTGGGCACTTCTTTGCGCACGATCGGGTTGATTTGCACCAGCACGATGTCGGCGCTGGCGCAGGTGTTGATGAGCGGCGTGAGCGCCGGGTTGCCTGAGTATCCGCCGTCCCAGTACGCCTTGCCATCGATCTCTACCGCTTGGAACATCAAGGGTAAGCAGGCCGAGGCCATGACCGTTTCTGCACAGAGCCGCGTGCCGCTAAACACTTCGGCCTTGCCTGTAGTCACCTCGGTGGCCGAGACGAACACGCGGCTCGATTCGAGCTGGGCAATGCCCGCAAAGTCGATCTCCTTGCGCAGCATAGACTGCAGCGGGTTGATGTCCAGTGGGTTGCTTTGGTAGGGCGAGGCCAGTTTGCTCCAGGCATCGCTCACCCAGCTGCTGGGCGCCAGCTCTTTGGGCAGACCCGACCACATGGCGTTGCTGATGTTCTGCCCAATGCTCCCCCAGCTGCCCAGACGGATGATTTCGGCCCAAATGCGCCGCAGGCTGGCGCGCGCAGCGGCCCGGCCTTCGGCCGGGCTGTGTGGTTTTTGTGCAAAACCGTGGGCCAGGGCCACGGCGTTGACGGCACCCGCGCTGGTGCCGCTGATGCCCTCGATGTGAACGCGCTCGTCGGCCAGCAGGCTGTCGAGCACGCCCCAGCTGAATGCGCCGTGCGAGCCGCCGCCTTGCAGTGCCAGATTGATGCGTTTCATCGATTCAGTATACGCAAGGGCTGCGCCAGTGCCATGACGCAGCAAAATTGCGCTGCAATTGTCTTAAAATCGTGCTATATTTCGAGGTTCGCCGGAGAGGTGGCCGAGTGGTTAATGGCAGCAGACTGTAAATCTGCCCTCTAACGAGTACGCTGGTTCGAATCCAGCCCTCTCCACCAAGCGAAAAGTTTAAGAGTCAGTAGTGCAGAGCTGCGGGAGTAGTTCAATGGTAGAACCCTAGCCTTCCAAGCTAATGACGCGGGTTCGATTCCCGTCTCCCGCTCCAGTCTGCGTCCCGTGTGGGGTGTTTTTTTGGTGGGTTCTGAGTTGTTTTTGTTGGCGAGCTGTTGAGTTTTTGAGAAGGCCCATTTGGCTCAGTGGCAGAGCACTCCCTTGGTAAGGGAGAGGTCCCGGGTCCGATTCCCGGAATGGGCACCATAATTTGAGTTGGCGCAGCATGGCTGGCTTGGCAATAGTTTTTGTAACTTTTCGGAGCTGAAAATGGCAAAAGAGAAATTCACGCGAACAAAACCGCACGTCAACGTAGGCACGATTGGTCACGTTGACCACGGTAAGACTACTTTGACGGCCGCTATCACGACTGTGTTGGCGGCCAAGTTTGGCGGCACGGCCAAAGGTTACGACCAAATTGATGCTGCACCGGAAGAAAAAGCCCGTGGTATCACGATCAATACAGCCCACGTTGAGTACGAAACGGCGAACCGCCACTACGCTCACGTTGACTGCCCGGGCCACGCTGATTATGTGAAAAACATGATCACCGGTGCGGCTCAGATGGACGGCGCTATTTTGGTCTGCTCGGCAGCTGACGGTCCAATGCCTCAGACTCGCGAGCACATCTTGCTGGCTCGCCAGGTGGGTGTTCCTTACATCATCGTGTTCCTGAACAAGTGCGACATGGTGGACGATGCTGAATTGTTAGAGCTCGTTGAAATGGAAGTTCGCGAGTTGCTC
>CANFOR010000225.1 GCA_947448675.1 Betaproteobacteria bacterium | reverse complement strand
GTCGCCCAAGGCCAGACCCAGGCCTGCAGGCACGAGTTGCACGCCATGGGTCAGGCCGGGCATGCGGCCTTGCAGCTCTTGCTGGAGCAAGGGTAGCAAAAATGCTTGGTGGTGCCAAAACACACTGCCGCCGATGCTGATGCACTCCAGATCCAGCGTGACCACCAGGTTGTAGAGCATGCGGCCCAGGTCTTGGCACAGTTGCTGCACTTGGCCCAGCGCAATGGCATCGCCTTGCTGCGCCGCTTGCATCAGGGCATTGGCCTCACGGCCAAAACGCCGGGGCATGGCATTACCGCCAACCAAGCTTTCCAGGTCACCCACATTGCCGCAGCCGCACAAAGCGTCGCTATTGCTGCTGACAAACATGTGGCCCGCGTGGCCAGCATTGCCGTTTTTGCCGCGCAGCACATGGCCGTCTACGCACAAGCCCACGCCCACACCGGTGCTCCAGGTCACGTAGGCACAGCTTTGCGCACCCTGCAAGGCCCCCCAGCGGCGCTCGGCCACCAAGGCTGCCACCGCGTCGTTTTCAACGCGCACGCGGGCAAAGCGGGCTTTGAGCGGCACTTCTAGCGCAGCGCTCATCCAGGTGTTGGGTAGGCCGCGCGCCGGGCCGGCAATGCCGCCACAAATATTGGGCGTGGCCAAGGCAAGGTAGCCGTCTTCCATCACAAAGGGGCTGCACGACGACACGCCCAGCCCGGCGACTTGCTCCGCGCCAATGCCCACGCTAGCGCAAGCCGCGTCGACCAAGCGAATGATCTGCAGCGCCACCGCGTCGCGCGCACCCTCTTTGGCCGTAGGCTGGGCTTGGCGACTGTGCGACTGCAGCACGCCGCCCTGGGCCAAGGTAACCGCAACCTTGGTACCACCAATGTCTACGCAGGCTTGCCAGAGGTTTGCGTTGGTGGGTGCACCGCTCATTGGCTGCTTTCGCGCACCACCAGTTCGGTGGGCAAAACACGGGACGCAACTTGTTCACCGCGCACCAGGCCCATTAAGCTGTCCACCAGCACTTGTCCGGCTATGGCAATGGGTTGGCGAATGGTGCTCAAGGCCGGGTGGAAATGCGAGGCGGCGTCTACGTCGTCATAGCCAACCATCGCCACATCTTGCGGCACCTTGATGCCACGGCTGAGCATCAAGCTGATGGCGGTCATGGCCAGCAAGTCGCTGGCGGCAAACACGGCGTCGCAGGCCACGGGCGGTACGCAAAAATCGGTGATGGCGACGCGCGCACCTTCCGCTGCAAAGGGCATACGCAGAAGCAAACGGGCGTCGGGCTGCTTGCCGCGCTCGGTGTGGGCGCGCACATAGCCCTCATAGCGCAGGGCCACTTCGGGCAGAGCGATGTCGCCAAAAAATGCAATGTGTTTGCGCCCCAGGGCCAGTAAATGCTCGGTGGCCAAATAGCCGCCCGCCAAATTGTCGCTGCCCACCGTGCAGTAAAGCTGCTGGGCCAACTGCGCGCCCCATACCGCGATGGGCACGCGACGCAGGGCCAGCTCGTTGAGCTGGTCGTGGTGGCCCCACTGGCCAATGACGATCAAGCCCTTGGCCCGCCCAGTGTTGTGCAAACCGGCCAGGGAGTCCAGGCGCTCGGAGTCCACGCGCGAGAGCAACATGTCGTAGCCTGCATCGGTCAGTGCATCAGCAATGCTACCCAGTATGGCCAAGAAGAAAGGGTCTGAAATATGCTGCTTGGTTTTAGCATCGTAGGGAATCACCACGCCAACGGTATTGTTCTCGCCCAGTCGCAGGTTTTGCGCGCCGACGTTAATGCTGTAGCCCAAAGAGCGGGCCAGCTCGGCAATACGCTGGCGGGTTTGCGGCTTGACCAACTCACTACCACTCAGAGCACGCGAAACCGTACCGGTAGATACACCGGCTAGGCGCGCGATGTCGACCATTTGCAGTCTGCGATTAGCGTTATTGGTGGGATTGGGAGGGCTTTCACTGGCAAAAGCACTGGTGGCGGCGCGTGAGGTACTGAGTGAATTCGCGTTCATGGGCAATTTATTACGGCAGCAAATGACATCGGCTTGTGGCCGCAGCAACCTGCACTATAGCCTTAGCGCACCAGTAGCCACAAGCGAGCCAGGTCTTTGCTGCCGTCACTGCCGCTAACCGCCTGCAACCATGGGCTAGCTGCTGCTTTGTCGCCGATGCGCAGCCAAGCCGCGCCCAGGCGCAAACGTGCCAGGTCGGGCCGCTTGACGCCCATGCCCAGGGCCTGCTCCATAAGGCGCAAGGCTTTGACCTTGTCGCCAATGGAATAAAGGTTGTAGCCATAGGCGAAAAGCTTGTCAGCATCTTGGCTGGCAGGTGCTTGGGCGCTTTGTATTTGCGTTGCATCATCGGCGGCCAAACGCTGTGCCTTGGCTTGCAATTGTTGGTGCGCTGCGGCCTGCGGCCCTTTGCCCACTAGGCCTGCTTGTGTACCGCTGGCAAGCACGGCCTGCGCTTCGGCCGGAAAGCCCGCCTTCAACGCTTCTTCTGCCAGCTCGATAAACTCACTCGTTTCTTCAAAAGCGCCCACATGCCAAGCCAAGCGGTGCAGATCGATCGCCGTATCTGCGGCAAAACCGGGCTGGCTTTCGATGCGCGAGAGCAGGTCGGCCCAATACGCCGGGCTGGGGTACTGGGCAATTAACAGCTCTAGCGCGGCCTTGTAGCTGGCCTCGTCTTTGAGTTTAAGCGCGCTGCTGGCCATGAGTTCAAGCTGAGTTTTAGAAGCCTGCGCGGACACGGCTTTTTGCGCCTCGGCCGTGCGTTGCAAAGCCTGCTGTGCTGCGGCGTAGTCACCCGCCAAATACAGTGCCTGGGCTTGCATCAGGCGCAAGTTCCATTTGCTGCCACCTTTGGAGAAATAATTTTCTACCCACTCGCTTGCGGCCTTGTAACTACCCAGCTTGAGGTAGTTGCCTGCCAGTACTTCGATAAAGCCTTGCTGCTCTAGCGCGCTGCCAAGGCGGGTGGCCAGTACTTGTTCGAGCGCTTGCGTTGTGCCTTTTACATCGCCCGTGCTGGACGTAAGCGAGGCGCGATACCGGCCTATCAAGTACTGCTCGGCCGGGGTTTTGTCTTTCAACGCATTGGCGCTGTCGAGCAGGCTGGATGCATCTGGGTATTTTTTTGCCTGCAAAAGCTCTAGCACGGTCTTGAGTTGACTGGCCAGTTCTGGCCGAGCGACCAACGACTCGCTTGCTGCTGCGCCATCGGGTTTGGCTTGTGCAAATACGATACCGCATGTGGCCAGCAAAAGGGCCACTGTAAAGTGGCGAAGCGCTGCTTGCATAGCGGACTCTTTACTGCGCAAACTGCTCGCTGCCCACAATGCCAATCTTGACCAAGCCATTGCGCTGGGCTTCGGCCAGCGCAAATGCTACGGCGTCGTATTTGGCTTGCTTGCTGGGGCGCAAATGAATTTCGGGTTGATCGACTTGGGCTGCCGAGGCCTTCATCTTGGCTGCTAAATTCTCGCGCGTGGCCAGCACCTCGCCGTTCCACACAATGCGGCTGTCAGGTGTGATGTCGAGTTTGACGACTTCTGGCTCAGCAGTTTTGGTCGGTGGCGTGCCCACCGGCATGTTCATGTTGACAGCATGCAATTGAATCGGAATGGTGATGATGAGCATCACCAGCAGGACCAACATCACGTCGATCAAAGGCGTGGTGTTCATGTCTGCCAAAACCTCTAAGTCGCCTGAATCTTTACCTACACTCATGCTCATGGCTCTGTCCTTTAGTTCTTAGCGGGCGGTTCGGTAATGAAACCGATTTTTTGAATGCCAATGCGTTGGCTGGCGTACACCACCTTGCCTACGGAGTCGTAGTCAGCCCGCGCGTCACCTCGAATTTGCACTTCGGGCTGAGGGTTGAGTGTGGCAATTTTGCGCAAACGGGCCAGCAAGTCTTCGCTGTTTTTAAGCTTGCCGTCGTACCAATAAATGCCACCCTTTTCGTCGACCGAAATTACAATAGTGTCAGGCTTGGTCTCGCGAATTTGGTTCACTTCTTTGGGCAAACTGACCTGGATCGAGGTGTTCACCACCGGAATTGTGATCAGGAAAATAATCAGCAACACCAGCATCACGTCTACCAAGGGCGTAGTGTTGATTTCAGACAGCTCTGCGTCTTCAGCGTTGTCTGCGCCAATGTGCATGGACATACTATTTTCCTTTGACTGTGTTTGCGGCGCGTTTAGTGCTTTCCGGGGCCGGCTATCAGCACAGCGTGAAGGTCAGCGGCAAATTCTCGCACCCGCTCCATAGCCAGCTTATTGCGACGTACCAACCAGTTATAGCCCAGCACAGCGGGCACGGCTACCGCCAAACCAATGGCGGTCATGATCAGCGCCTCGCCCACAGGGCCGGCCACTTTGTCGATGGAGGCTTGGCCTGAAGCACCAATTTTGACCAGTGCGTTGTAGAT
>CANFOR010000224.1 GCA_947448675.1 Betaproteobacteria bacterium | reverse complement strand
TTGTAGTCTTTGAACACTACGGCCTTGCCGCTGTGTTGGTAAAAACGCTTTTCCATCGCTGCGGGTTTGATCACGGCACCACCGGGCGCCAGATTGCCGCGCAGCACGGCCAGGCCGTCGCTTTCCACCAGGGGCTTGCTGCGTGGGCGGATCACGTCTTCGTTAAACACTTTGGCGCCTGCAATGTTTTCGGCCAGGGTTTTGCCATTCACCGTGAGCGTGCTGCCGTCGAGCAGGCCGCCGCTGCTTACGTCGCCCAGCTGCGTCATGAAGGCGCGTAGACCACCGGCGTAGTAAAAGTCTTCCATCAAAAACGCGCCGCTGGGCCGCAGGTTGGCCAGCACTGGTGTCTTGCGCGCAAAGGCGTCAAACTGGTCGATGGTCAGGTCGATGCCCGCACGCCGCCCCATGGCCACCAGGTGCACGATGCTATTGGTGCTGCCGCCCAGGGCGAGCACCGTGGTTACGGCGTTGTCGAACGAGGTTTTGTTCAAGATGTCAGAGGGCTTTAAGTCTTCCCACACCATGTCGACAATGCGCTTGCCAGTCAGTGTGGCCATTTGCGCGTGGCGCGAGTCGGGCGCGGGGATGCTTGACGCGCCGGGTAGCGTCAGGCCTAGCGCTTCTGCGGCGCTGGTCATGGTGCTGGCCGTGCCCATGGTCATGCAATGGCCGGGGCTGCGGGCAATGCCGTCCTCGACCTCTTGCCAATCGTCTTCAGTGATATTGCCCGCGCGCAGCTCAGCCCAGTACTTCCAGGTGTCGCTGCCGCTGCCGATCACGCCGCCTTTGTAGTCGCCGCGCAGCATCGGGCCCGCAGGTACAAAAATGGCCGGCAGGTTCATGCTGATCGCGCCCATGATGAGGGCTGGCGTGGTTTTGTCGCAGCCGCCCATGAGCACACAGCCGTCGGCCGGGTAGCCGCGCAGCAGCTCTTCGGTCTCCATGGCCAAGAGGTTGCGGTACAGCATGGTGGTGGGCTTTTGAAACGGCTCACTCAGGCTGATGGCGGGCATCTCCACCGGAAAGCCACCGGCCTGCCAAATGCCGCGCTTGACCTCTTCCACGCGCTGCTTAAAGTGGCTGTGGCAGGGGTTTATGTCGCTCCAAGTGTTGATGATGGCAATCACCGGCTTGCCTGCGTAATCGGAGCGGTGGTAGCCCATCTGCGCAGTGCGCGAGCGATGGCCAAAACTGCGCAAATCTTTCACGCCATACCAGCGGTGGCTACGGAGTTCTTCGGGTTTTTTACGGGTCATGATAAGTGTGGGTGGGGTGTAAAAGTTAGTTCGGATGCTGGGCATCGTGTGCCAGCAAAGCGCGGGCCGCAGCGCCTACGCGGGCGAAGTGGTGTTCTTCGATGTTCGACAGCATGGGCAGCATCGGGCCCATGTTGGCAATGCCTGCCAATGTGACGGCTTCGTGCAGGGTGCGAATGGGGTTGATGGCGTCGCGGGCGTTTTCTAGCGGGAGGTAAGCCGCGCGGATTTTGTCTGCCGCCGCCCAGTCTTTGGCCTGAATGGCTTTGAGCAGGGCCATCGAGCCGCGTGGGGCTACGCAGACCGAGCCCGAGGTAAAGCCCTGCAGGCCCAAGTCGCGCAAGTGGACAATGGCTGGGCGCTCGCCGATGCCGCTGATGATTTTGTTGGGGTTCACGGCTTGTACCAAGGCTTTGCCGTAGGCATCTTGCGTGTAGTCGGCGCGGATGGTGCCGTATTTCACTGCGGCCACGCAGCCATCGGCGTCGAGTGCGGCCACCGTCTTGGGCGATAGGTAGTCGTCGCTCTTGATGTACACGATCAGCGGCTTGCCCAGGCGCTCGGCCAGTTTGCGCAAGCCGGTGGCGATGCCCGCTTCGGTTGAGATCACCGATTGCGGCAGAGCCATTGCAGTAGGAAAGTTGCGCTCGCGCAAGATGCTCACTTGGTCAAAGGCTTTGCCAAAGTCGCTGCCAATGGATGGGATCACCCAAGTGTCTTTGCCCGCGAACTTTTCGAGCATGTCCAATATGGCCGGGTACTCTACCGTGCCAATGTTGTAGAAGTTGGCATTGCCGCCGTACATCAATGTGCGCACGCCACCTGCTTGCAGGTGGTGGATTTGCGCTTTATTGGCTTTATGGTTCAGCGTGAGGTTGGAGTTGCGGGCCAGTGGCGGCACCGCCAATACAGAAGCGGCCAGGTCGGCAGGGGTTACGGGTGTAGTTTTCATCTTGTCTTTTGATGCTTAACGAGCTGTTCGTAAAAAACGAGGCACAGGCCTCACGGTTTTGATTGACCAAGAGATTTGGTATGCAAAGCTCTGGGTCACTACCATTTCAGCAGGATCGCGTTGGCAGAGCTGAGTGTCCCGCTAACGTGATCCACAGACCAAAGTGGCGAGCAAATTGGCATGAGAAATCTAGCCTTTAAACAAGCGTGGCAACCAAAGCGAAAACGCTGGCACATAGGTCACCAATAGCAAACATAAACTAAGAGCCCCGTAAAACGGCGCAATCGTTCGCATTACCTGCCCCACCGATATGCCGCCAATCGCGCAGCCTACAAACTGCACTGTGCCCACGGGCGGCGTGTTCAAACCCAAGGCGCAGTTAATTAACATGATGATGCCAAACTGCACCGGGTCCATGCCGAACTGCATGGCAATCGGCAAGAAGATCGGTGTGCAGATCAAAATCGTGGCGGCCATGTCTAGAAACGTGCCCAAAATAAACAGCAAAACGTTAATCATTAAAAAGATGACCCACGGTTCGCTGGAGACTGACTTCATCAATTCGCCGGTAATTTGCGGTACCTCGTACAGGGCCATAAAGTAGCCAAATGCGTTAGAGATACCAATCAAAAGCAGCACCACGCCCGTGGTTTTGCAAGCCTTGGCGCAGGCCTTTAAAAAGTGCGCCCAAGTCAGCGAGCGGTAGACAAAAACCGTCACCAACAAAGCCCAAGCGACGGCGATGGAGGCCGACTCGGTGGCCGTAAAAGCGCCCGATAAGATGCCACCCAAAATAATCACCACCACCAAGAGGCCGGGCACCGAAGCCAAGAATGCCGTGAGCACGGCCGACCAACCCACAAAGCCGCCGGGGCGCACCGGGTAGTTGCGCTTCACGGCCACCCAATAGGCCGCGCCCAAATTGCATATGGTCAAAATGAGTGCTGGAATAATGCCCGCCAGCATCAAACTCAGCGCACTCACCGAGGCAATGCCCGCCGTGGCCAGCGTGAAGATGATGAGATTGTGCGAGGTCGGCATGATGGCGCCTACCAGGGCTGCGTGGGTGGTCACGTTGACGGCGTAGTCGGCGTCGTAGCCGTCTTTTTTCATCAGCGGGATCATTACCGAGCCGATGGCCGACACATCGGCCAAGGGGCTGCCTGCAATGCCGCCGAAGATGGTGCAACCAATCACATTGCTCATGCCCAAGCCGCCGCGCACATGGCCGACCAGGCTGTTGGCAAATTTGACGATGCGGTCGGCAATGCCGCCGTAGAGCATCAGCTCGCCCGCGAACACAAAGAAGGGAATGGCTAAAAAGCTAAACACCTGCATGCCGCCGACCATTTTTTGGAACACCACCGCAATCGGCAAACCCGCCGCGATGATGGTGGCAATCGACGACAGGCCAATGGCAAAGGCGACCGGTACGCCGATCAGTAGCAGCAGCGTGAAGCTGAGCGTGAGTACGGTTAATTCCATGCTGGCTCCACAACTTTGCCCTGCACCAAGGCCACAATGTGCTCAATAGAAAACAGCACGATCAGCACGCCAGCAATCACCAAGGGAAGGTAGTCAATGCCGTCGGGCACGGGCAGCATGGGTTTCTTCTCGCCCCACTTGGCCACCATCCAGACCTCACCGCCGTAGACCATCAGCGCGCCGAAGCTGCCCACCAGGAGGTGGATCAAAATTTCTATCTTGTGTCGCCAGCTGTCGGGCAGCAAAGCCACCATAGACTCCAAGCCAATATGGCCCGCATCGCGCACGCCCACCGCCACGCCAAAGGCCGTGACAAACAGCACCAAGAGCAGCGCGAAGGCCTCGGCCCAAGTGGGCGTGTCGTTCAGTAGATAGCGGCCTATGACTTGCCACTGCACGCACAAGATCAAAGTGATGAGGCCAATGACGGCCAGCACCAGGCAAATCTTAGAGAGCAGGGCGCAAATTTTGGTGAACATGGCGTGGCCGGTCGTTGAAATTGAAAAACTTATTTGCTGTCTTGCACGGTTTTTACCAAACGCTTCATATCGGGCGTGACCATGAATTTTTCATACACAGGGCCCATCACCGCCTGGAAAGATCTTTTGTCAACTTCCACAATTTCAGCCCCTGCCGCCTTGACAGTGGCGAGCGACTTGGCCTCTTGCTCGTCCCACTTTTGGCGTTCAAACGCCACCGACTCTTTGGCTGCTGCGCGAATCATGTCTTGCTCGGCCTTGGGCAGCTTGTCGTAAATGATTTTTGACATCACCAAAATCTCGGGTGCCATCGAGTGCTCGGTTTTGGAATAAAACTTGACAGACTCGTAGTGCTTGGCGGTGTCAAATGAAGGGATGTTGTTTTC
>CANFOR010000223.1 GCA_947448675.1 Betaproteobacteria bacterium | reverse complement strand
TGTGGCTGAGCAGGGCCAGGTATTCGCTGCCGGTTGGGGCTGCAGCGGCTGGCGCTGCAGCCGTTGGCGAGGCTGGTGTTGCAGGCTTGCGGTGCAGCAAGCTGAGCTGCTGTGCATGGGGTTCTAGCAGGGCTTGGTGCATGCCGCCTTGCAGCCAGCGCTCGGCGTCCAACTGCTCGGCGCTGCTGGCCACGGCGGGCAGGCTAAAGCTGTGCAATTGCAGCAGGCGCGGCGTACCGCTGTGCGGCGCTTGCAGATTGCGCTGCACCACTTGGCGCGTGTACTGCTGGCGCAGCACGATGTGGATGCCCGTGGCCATCCAGTCGGGGCGGCCCAGCTTGGGCGCATTGGCGCGCTCGGGGCTCGCTTCAAACTCAGCAAAGGCTTGCGCGCTGGCAAATTCGTAGAGGCACAGGTACTGTGGCGCACTGGTGTGTGTAGCCGGGTGCGTAGCCGGGCTGGGTGCGGCCAAAGCGGGTGCAGCCAGGCCGGGCACCACGTCGCTGCGCTGCATGAGTTGTGCGTGGTGCAGGCCCGCAAAGCGCATCAGCAAATGCACATGGTCGGCATACCAGCGCTGCAACATGGCGTGGTCGCCGTCGAGCGAGTTGGTGCCAACCAGGTTGAAGAGGGCGCTCATGGTGTGGGCCTTGCGCTTTAAGGGTGCTTAGGGTTTGACGGGGATCGGTGTGCTGACGGGTACGGGCACGGCGGTCACGCTGTTTTGCGGCGAGCCGTCGATCAAGCGGTCGCTGTAGGTGAGGTAAACCAGGGTGTTGCGCTTGGCGTCGACCATGCGCACCACGCGCAGCTTTTTAAACACCAGCGAGGTACGCTCGGAATACATCTCGTCTTGCTGGTCGAGCGGCTTGCCGCTAAAGCTGATCGGGCCGGTTTGGCGGCAGGCAATAGAGGCCTCTGACTTGTCTTCGGCTAAGCCCAGCGCGCCTTTGATGCCGCCGGTTTTAGCGCGCGAGACGTAGCAGGTCACGCCCGCTACACGGGGGTCGTCATAGGCCTCCACCACGATTTTGTGGTCGGGGCCAATGAGTTTGAACACGGTATCTACCGCGCCAACTTCTTCGCTGCTGGCCATGCTGCAGGCGCAGAGCACCAGGCTCAAAACTAAAAAGATTTTTTTCATGGCGGCGCAGTGCAAAGTAGAGGAGGCCCAAGTTTACGCGGTGGCGCTACCATTGGCGTATGAACACTGTTGTACCCCTTAGACAAGACGCAAAGGTCATCGGCCTGGTGGGCATGGCGCACGCCAGCTCGCATTTCTCGCACATGCTGCTGTCGCCCCTGTTCCCGCTATTTATTAAAGATTTTGGCCTGAGCTACACCCAGCTGGGCCTGCTGACCACGGTGTTTTTTGTGGTCTCGGGCATAGGCCAGGCATTGGGTGGTTTTTTGGTGGACCGCGTGGGCGCGCGACCGGTGCTGTTTGGCTCGCTGTGTTTGTTTATCTTGGCCTGCTTGGTGGCGGCCAGCGCCACCGGCTACCCGGGGTTGATCGTGGTCTCGGTGCTGGCGGGCTTGGGCAACAGCCCGTTTCACCCGGTGGACTTCAGCATCATGAACCAGCGCGTGTCGGCCCCGCGCCTGGGCTATGCCTTTAGCTTCCACGGCATTACCGGCCAGCTCGGCTGGGCCTTGGCCACGGTGTTTTTTGTCGGCATCAGCAGCCTGGCCAACTGGCGCGCGGCCTATGCGGGCGCGGCTTTGCTGATGGCGGTGGTGCTCTTGGTGCTGGTGCTCAACAGCAGCAAGCTGCACACCGAAGTGGTGGTGCGCAATGCCGACGGCAGCCACGCCGGTGGCGGCAGCGACCTGGGCTTTTTAAAGCTGCCCGTGGTGTGGTGGTGCTTTGGATTCTTTTTGCTCTCGACCATGACGCTGGCTGTGGTGCAGTCTTTCTCGGTCTCGATTTTGAAGGCTTTGCACGGCGTGAGTTTTGCTGCGGCATCGACCACCATCACCGCCTACATGCTGTGCGGCGCAACCGGCATTTTGCTCGGTGGCGTGGTGGCCGCGCGCCACCCACAGCACAGCGACAAAGTGGTGGCTACCTGCATGACGGCCGCGGCCCTGTGCCTGGCCCTGTGCGCCACTGGCTGGCTGGGCGCGCTGGGCACCATGGTGGTCTTGGCAGGCACTGGCTTTGCCATTGGCATTGGCGGCCCCAGCCGCGACATGATGATCAAAAAAGCCACGCCCAAAGGCGCTACTGGCCGCGTCTACGGCACGGTGTATTCGGGCCTCGACGTCGGCTTTGCCATTGCCCCCGTGCTGTTTGGCCTGCTCATGGATAAGGGCCACTACGCCGCCACCTTGGCCGGTGCCGCCCTGGTGCTGCTGCTGAGCGTGGGCGCGGCTTTGGGAGTGGGGAGGCGCACGGTAGCGCGTTAAAGCCCGCGCGCTAAAACACTCGCGCTTTGCGTGCACAGGGGCTTGGTTGCCACGGCACAATGGCGTTATGCAACAGCCAACCAAACCCTCCACTCACTCGTCCATCGCCGGCCACCTCTTGGTGGATTGTTTAATCGCCCAGGGCGTGCGCCAAGTCTTTGGTGTGCCGGGCGAGAGCTACCTGGCCGCGCTCGACGGCTTTTACGCGCGGCGCGAATCTATCGCTTTCATCACCTGCCGCCAAGAGGGCGGCGCGGCCTTTATGGCCGAGGCGGTGGGCAAGCTCACGGGCCGCCCCGGGGTGTGTTTTGTCACGCGCGGGCCAGGGGCCACCAATGCCTCGATCGGCGTGCACACCGCCTTTCAAGACTCCACGCCGATGCTGCTTTTGGTGGGCGACGTGGCCAGTGACCAGCGCGACCGCGAGGCTTTTCAAGAGGTCGATTACCTGAGCTTTTTTGGCCCCTCCACCAAAGGCTTTGCCAAGCGCGTGGAGCGCATTGACGACCCGCGCCGCATTCCGGAATACATTGCCCGGGCCTTTGCCACCGCCATGAACGGCCGCCCCGGCCCGGTGGTGCTGGTGTTGCCCGAGGACATGCTCACGCAAAGCGTAGACGCCGCCCACGCGCCGCTCCCGCGCATTGAGCCCGTAGCCGCGTGGAGCGACCCAGGAGCCTTGCGCAGCCTGCGTGAGCTGCTATTAAAAGCAGAGCGACCCTTGGTGCTGGCAGGCGGCAGCGGCTGGACGCCGCAGGCCGCCCAAGCCCTGCAGCGTTTTGCCGAAAACTGGAAGCTGCCGGTGGCCAACGCCTTTCGCTTTCAAGACACCTTTGACAACCACCACCCGCAGTACGCGGGCGAGGTTGGCATTGGCCTGAACCCCAAGCTGGCCGCGCGGGTGAAGAATGCCGACTTGTTGATCGCCATTGGCCCACGCCTGGGCGAGATGACTACGGGTGGCTACACTTTGCTCGATGTGCCGCGCCCCCAGCAGACCCTGGTGCACCTGCACGCCAGCGCCGAAGAGCTCAATCGCGTCTACCAAGCCGACCTGGCCATTCACACCAGCATGAACGCTGCCGCGCGCAGCCTGGAGGTGTTGACCGCTCCTATTTCTGTAGCGTGGGAAGCCCACACCGTCAGCGCCAACCGCGAATACCTAGAGAACCTGCAGCCCACCAGCATCGCTGCGCTGCCCGCCGACAGCCCGCGTGGTCTGGTCAACATGCCCGCCGTGGTGGCTGCCATTACCCGGCATTTGCCGCCCGACGCGGTGCTGACCAATGGGGCGGGCAACTTCTCCAGCTGGCTGCACCGCTACTTTCAGTATCCGGGCCTGGCAAAGGGTCTCAAGACCCAATTGGCACCCACGGTAGGGGCCATGGGCTACGGCGTGCCTGCGGGCATTGCAGCAGCCTTGGCGACGGGTCGAACGGTGCTCACCTTTACCGGCGACGGCGACTTTTTGATGAACGGTCAAGAACTGGCCACCGCCGTGCAGCACGGCGCCAAAACCATCGTGGTGCTGCTCAACAACGGCATGTACGGCACCATCCGCATGCACCAAGAGCGCGAATATCCCACCCACGTGAGCGGCTCCATGCTGAACAACCCCAACTTTGCCCACCTGGCCACGGCCTACGGCTACGTGGGTGTGCGCATCCACCGCAGCGAAGAGTTCGAGCCCCAACTGCTCGCTGCCTTGGCCCGCGAGCAGGGCACGCTGATAGAAATCATGCAAGAACCCGAAGCCCTCACCACCCGAGGCACGCTATCGGGCATTACCCAGGCGGCATTGCAGAGATAAAACAGCCAGCCGCACAGGACGCGAAACGTACGCGAAGAACGCAAAAGAAATCCAAAATAAAAAAAGCCGCTGCGAACAGCGGCTTTTGACGGGCGCTGGCCTGAATTACTTCAGGTGTTTGCCGATCAGGCCGGCCATCTCGAACATCGAGACTTGGGCTTTTCCGAACACGGCACTCAGCTTTGCGTCTGAGTTGATCATGCGCTTGTTGGCCTTGTCTTGCAGACCGTACTTCTTGATGTAAACCCACAGCTTGCTCACCACCTCGGTACGCGGCAGGGGGCTTGCACCCACTACAGCGGCCAGAGCGGCGCTCGGAGCCAGGGCCTTCATGAAGGCTGCATTGGGCGTGCGCTTTTTGGCCGGGGCCTTTTTAGCAGCTACTTTTTTTGCAGGAGCAGCGGCTTTCTTGGCCGGAGCTGCTTTTTTAGCCGGAGCCGCTTTCTTCGCGGG
>CANFOR010000222.1 GCA_947448675.1 Betaproteobacteria bacterium | reverse complement strand
GCTTGGAGTCTTGCGGCCAGGCCAGCACGGCATCGACCATTTGGCTGACGGTTTGCGCTTGCAGGGGCAAGTTGTGCTCGGGGCAGTAGGGCGTGCCCGCGCGGGCGTAGAGCAGGCGCAGGTAGTCGTGGATTTCGGTTACCGTGCCGACGGTGGAGCGCGGGTTGTGGCTGGTGGCCTTTTGCTCGATGCTGATGGCCGGCGACAGGCCCTCGATCATGTCCACATCGGGCTTGTCCATCAGCTGCAAAAACTGCCGCGCATAGGTGCTCAGGCTCTCGACATAGCGGCGCTGGCCCTCGGCGTAGAGCGTGTCAAAGGCCAGCGAGCTTTTGCCCGAACCGCTCAGGCCGGTGATGACCACCAGTTGGTTGCGCGGAATGTCGAGGTCGATGTTCTTCAGGTTGTGCGTGCGCGCACCACGAATAGCGATGCGCTGGGCAGCCAATGATTGGGCGAGGTATTTACCGTCGGTAGGTGAGTTCACTGCAGGGTCTTGAAGGGGCAACCCTCCATGATAGCCCTGCTGCGGGTTTTTGCTAAAGCGGCGGTGCACAGCGGTTTTGGAACTGCGGGCACAAAGCCGCATAATTGGGCCATTCTTGTGCGCGTGAATCGGAGAACACCATGGCCTCAGTCAACAAAGTTATTCTTATCGGCAATTGCGGGCGCGACCCCGAAGTGCGCTACCTGCCCTCGGGCGGCGCGGTGGCCAATGTGAGCATTGCCACCACCAGCCGTCGCAAAGACAAGGCCACTGGCGAGATGGTCGAAGACACCCAGTGGCACCGCGTGACCTTTTACGAGCGCCTGGCCGAGATCGCCGGTGAGTACGTGAAAAAAGGCCGCCCGATTTACGTCGAAGGCCGCCTGAAGTACGGCAAGTACACCGACCAAGCGGGCATCGAAAAAAGCACGGTAGACATCATCGCAACCGAGCTGCAATTGCTGGGCAGCCGCGAAGGCATGGGCGGCCCGTCGGGTGGCGGTGACGACGAAGGCGGCGCCCCAGCGCCCCAGCGCCGCGCCCCCGCACCAGCCTACCGCCCAGCAGCCGCGCCAGCACCCGCTGCAGCGCGCCCCGCGCCCGCCAAAGCCTCCAGCGGCTTTGACGACATGGACGACGACATTCCGTTCTAAAGCAGGCTGCTCAACCCAAGCACTGAGCCCAGCCTCTCTGCCAAGCTATGGCCAGCGCAGCGAGCAGCAGCAAGCAGGGGTGCGCCAATGTCTAGGCCAGAGCCAATGCCCGAGCCCCTGATGCAGCGCATGGCACAGCGGGCGCAGCTGTATTTGCAGCTCATCCGCTGGGACCGCCCGGCCGGGTGGCTGCTGCTGCTGTGGCCGAGTTTGTCGGCCCTGTGGGTGGCGGCCCAGGGCTTTCCGGGTTGGCATTTGCTGGCGGTGTTTGTGCTGGGCACCATTCTCATGCGCAGCGCAGGCTGCTGCGTCAACGACGTGGCCGACCGCGACTTCGACCGCCATGTGAAGCGTACCGCGAATCGCCCCGTGACCAGCGGCGCATTGCCCGTGCGCGAGGCCCTGGCCCTGGGCGCGGTGTTGGCCTTGATGGCCTTTGCATTGGTGCTCACAACCAATGCGGTGGCGGTGGCCTGGTCGGTCGCGGCTCTGGCGATTACCCTGCTCTACCCCTATGCCAAACGCTTTGTGGCCATGCCCCAGGCGGTGCTGGGCCTGGCCTTTAGCTTTGGCATTCCGATGGCCTTTGCCGCCGTGCAGTCGCGCGTGCCACCTCTGGCTTGGCTGCTGCTGCTGGGCAATGCCTTTTGGGTGCTGGCCTACGACACCGAATACGCCATGGTCGACCGCGATGACGACTTACTCTTGGGCATGAAAACCTCGGCCATCACCCTGGGCCGTTGGGACGTGCCAGTGGTCATGCTGTGTTATGCGCTGTATTTGGCCATATGGCTGCTAACGCTCATAAACAGTGCTTTAGAAGCTATTTATTTTGTAGCATTCGGCGCTGCTTTAGCGCAAGCGCTGTGGCATTACCGCTTGATTCGTGGGCGCACGCGCGAGGCTTGTTTTCAGGCTTTTCGCATCAACCACTGGTTGGGTTTTACGGTGTTTGCGGGCATTGCAGCGGGCTACGCGCTGCGCTGAAATGCGCGGCTACAAGCCGTTGCCAGCCTGCCTAAAACCGCTATAAAAGGGCGCTCGAAAAAGGTGGCCTAAAAAAGCGCCCTACGAAGCGCCAAATTCGTCGCCCATTTCTTTGGCGCGGTGGCGCGCGGCATGCATCGCGCGGCGAAACTGCATGGCCACATGGTCTTGCTCAAGCGAGGTAATGGCGGCATAGGTCGTGCCGCCTTTCGAGGTCACGCGCTGGCGCAAAATTTCGGGCGGCTCGGTGCCCATTTGGGCCAAGCGCGAGGCCCCGACAAAGGTGCCTACGGCCAACTGGTGGGCTTGCTCGCGCGGCAGGCCCATGTCAACGCCGGCTTCGATCATGGCCTCAATAAAATAAAACACATAGGCCGGGCCTGAGCCCGAGAGCGCGGTGACGGCGTCGAGCTTGCCCTCGTCTTGTAGCCACAGCAGCTCGCCGGTGGTGGCAATCACGCGCTCGACGCGCAGCTTGTCCTCTGCACCCACACTGGGCCGCGCTACCAGGGCCGTCATGCCTTTGCCGACCAAGGCAGGCGTGTTGGGCATGGCACGCACCACGCGCTCGCTGCCCAGCCAGTGGGCAATGCTGTCGGAGCGAATGCCTGCGGCCACGCTCAGGTGCAGGGCTTGCCGCACGTGAAAGCGGGTTTGCAAAGCCGCGTCTTTGAAGACCTGCGGCTTGACGGCCCACACCACGATGCTGCAGTGCGACAGTTGCGCCCCCGCCTTGGGCTGGGCCTGCACGCCGTATTGTTGGTGCAGCTTGTCGCGCGAGGCATCGTGCGGCTCGACCACCTCGATGTGCCGGGCTGCCATGCCTTGGCGGATCAGGCCGCCAATGATGGCGCTGGCCATATTGCCGCCGCCAATAAAAGCGATCGCCTCTTTGGGGCTGACCGAGGGAATGGGCTGCGAATGCAAAAAGCGTGAAGAGGTGCTCATGGTGTTATTTGTTGCGAACTGTAATTATCGCCTTTGGCCAGCGCCCAGCTATGCATTTAGCGCGGCGCCGTAGCCTTGGGTGGCGTAAGAACAACTCCCCTTGCATGGTTTGTGAGTCTATTCGCCATAGGCAAGTTACGCTAGGCTCTGGCCTACAGAAAAACCGGAGCGCACTGTGATCCAGCAATATATTTTGGCCCTCGACCAAGGCACCACCAGTTCGCGGGCCATGCTGTTTGACGTGCAAGGCCGGGTGGTGGCCAGCGCGCAGCAAGAGTTTGCGCAGATCTTTCCGCAGCCCGGTTGGGTCGAGCACGACGCCAATGCCATTTGGGCCTCGCAATTGGCTGTTGCCCGCGCAGCGCTTGCCAAATCTGCGAATGCAGCTATCGATTCTATAGCACATGCCGCACAAAAAGTGGCCGCCATTGGCATTACCAACCAGCGCGAAACCACCGTGTTGTGGGATCGCGCTACAGGTGAGCCGGTGGCCAATGCCATCGTTTGGCAAGACCGCCGCACCGCGGCCGCTTGCGACAAGCTGCGCCATGCAGGCAAGGCGGCGCTGATCCAAAAGAAAACCGGCTTGGTGCTGGACGCGTATTTTTCAGGCACCAAGCTGGCTTGGTTGCTCGACAACGTGCCCGGTGCCCGCAAGCGCGCTGAGCGGGGCGAATTGGCCTTTGGCACGGTGGACGCGTGGTTGGTCTACAAGCTCACGGGCGGCAAGGTGCATGCGACCGATGCCAGCAATGCCTCGCGCACCCTGCTATTTAACATCCACACCCTGCAGTGGGACGCTCAATTGCTGGCCCTGTTGGACATTCCGGCCAGCGTGCTGCCCGCCGTGGTGCCCTCTTGTGGTGTGCTGGGCGAAACCGATCCGGCCTTGCTGGGCGTGGCCATTCCGATTGCGGGCATGGCCGGTGACCAGCAGGCAGCTACTTTTGGCCAAACCTGTTTTGCGCCAGGAACGGCCAAAAACACCTACGGCACGGGCTGCTTCATGCTGATGAACACGGGCAACCAAGCGGTGGCCAGCCGCCACAAGTTGCTCACCACGGTGGGCTGGACGGGGCCGCTGCAAGCGGCCCACCGCGCAGCCTATTGTTTAGAGGGCAGCGTCTTCATGGGCGGCGCTACGGTGCAATGGCTGCGCGACGGTTTGCAGATCATCCGCGCGGCCAGCGAGGTAGAAGCCCTGGCTGCCAGTGCGGACGACACTGGCGATGTCTACCTGGTGCCGGCCTTTGCGGGCCTGGGTACGCCTTATTGGGACGGCTATGCCCGCGCCACGCTTTTGGGCATGACCCGTGGCACAGGGCGCGCCCAGATTGCGCGAGCAGCTATGGAATCTATAGCATTGCAAAGCGCCGACGTGTTTGAAGCGATGCAGCAAGACGCCAGCATGCCGCTGCGTGAGCTGCGCGTAGACGGCGGCGCCAGTGCCAACAACCTGCTGATGCAAATGCAGGCCGACTTCTTGGGCGTGCCTGTAGTGCGCCCCAAAGTGACCGAAACTACGGCTCTGGGCGCGGCCTATTTGGCGGGCTTGGCAGTGGGCTTTTGGCGCAATGCGCAAGACATCGTAGACCGCAGCCAGG
>CANFOR010000221.1 GCA_947448675.1 Betaproteobacteria bacterium | reverse complement strand
ATACCGGGAAATTGATCCAATTGATGGCAGGATTGTGGCGGCGCGCATAGCCGTCTGCCACCCCGGTTGGGTTGAAGACTTTATCGTTGTACGAAGGGTAGGGCAGAGACTCGGAGAAGGTCGCAAACGTGAGGCCCTTGCCAATAATGGCCGCGCCCAGGTTGGGTGTGGTGAAGGGCAAAGAGACATTGGGGAAAGTGGTCACCAATTCGTTGGACAAGCCAATTTCGCCCTGGAAGCTAGGCGCGGGTTTGCCAAAGGCATCGACCAAAAGATTGCCAAATTGGTCTTGGTACGCTGGCAATGTGGCACCCGCTGCGCGGCCAGAGCCGGGCTGTTGGAACCAGTCGGGCAAAAAGCCTTGGTTGTGTCCGGCAAATTGGTAGAAATAATTGGTCTGGCTGCCGCGTGATGGCAGTGGATGTGCAAACTGCGCGCCCATGGTCCAGGTGCTGGTGGTCAAAGCCGCTGGCGTGGCGGCATTGGGCGCGCCGCCTACGGGCACAATGCCATAAGGCGTAGGCGCTGCATACGACTTGATCATCAAAGCGCTAGCGGAGGCCAATTGGTTCAAGTAGGGCATGGCCGTGCTGCCGATCAGCTCTTTGAAAGAGCGGTTCTCCAGAATCACGATCACTGTTTTCTTGGGCTGCCAGGCGTTGGCCGGAGCGGCTGGGCCAGCAGCAGGGGCCGGGCTGGCTGCAACGGTGTCGCCACCACCGCATGCGCTCAAGGTTGCCGCGCCAGTGCCAGAAACCACGCCTGCGGCCAACGAGCCGCGTAAAAAGCCGCGCCGCCCTTGGTCGGTGCTGGGCGTAGGCGATCTGTCTTTGGATTTATAAAACATGCTGCTACTTTCTTGTTGCTGTGGGGTTAAAAAATCAACAAGAAATTACAACAGCTACGTATTAATATTTGGTGACACTACGGCAGCCTGCGCTGCGCCTATAGATGAATTGGGCCGAAATAGCCCGCGAAATAAGCATGCACAGCTATTTATTTTGTAGCATGCCGTGCCCGCAATGGCTGCAGACGTGTCGATTTTGCTGGGGTTCGTTTAGCCTACTTTCCTTGCCCCGCCATCGCCGCCTTCACCGCCGCGCCCAACTCGATCACTGCCATGGCGTAGTAACTGCTCCAGTTGTAGCGGGTGATGACGTAAAAATTTTCGGTGCCCGCTACGTAGCTTGGCGGTTCGCTGCCGTTTTGCAGCTCGACCAGGGCCAGCGGGCCGGCGTGGCTTTGCGCCTCAATGGGCAGCTGCGCGCCTTTGGCGGCGAAGCTGGCGACGCTGAAGCTGGGCAAGATGTCGGGCGCGAGCAACTCTTGCAGGTCGGCCTCGCTGCCGGTGAGTTGCACCGGGTAGTGGGTGGGCATGCCGCTCTTCCAGCCATAGGCTTTGAAGTAATTGGCCACCGAGCCAATCGCGTCAGCGGGGCTGTTCATCAGGTCGACCTTGCCGTCGCCGTCAAAGTCGACCGCGTATTTGCTCCAGCTCGAGGGCATGAACTGCGGCAGGCCCATGGCCCCGGCGTAGCTGCCGCGCAAGTCGAGCGGGTCGCTGCCATTGCGCATGCTCAGGCTCAGCACCTGCTCTAGCTCGCCCCGGAAGTAGGCCTGGCGCTCGGCGGCGCGCGGGTGCTGGCTGGGGAAGTCAAAGGCCAGCGTGGCCAGCGCGTCCATCACGCGGAAAGTGCCCACCTGCTGGCCGTAAATGGTTTCTACGCCAATGATGCCGACGATCATCTCGGCCGGCACGCCGTATTCTTGTTCGGCCCGCTCCAGCGTGGCGGCATTGGTCTGCCAAAACTTTTGCCCCGAGCGGATGCGCACCGGCTCGACAAAGCGGCTGCGGTAGACGCGCCAGTTTTTGGCCGTGCCTTTGGGCGCAGGCTGCATCAGGCGCAGCACGCTGGGCAGCAGGCGCGACTGGCCAATGGCTTGGCGCACCCACTCGCGGTCGAGGTTGCGGCGCTCAGCCAGGTCGTCGGCAAAGGCCATGGCCTCCGCGCGCTGCCCATACAGGGGGCCAGGGGCTTGGCGCTTAGCGCTAGCGGGCGGCTTTTTCAACGTTTTTTGCACCGCAAAAGCGGCTGGAACGCCCGCCAATAGTGCGTAAACAGCTATTAAAAATGCAGCAATGGTGGAGCGTAGGGTCATGCGCGATTTTATGCTGTGCTGGCCCTGCGCTAAGACGGCCGGAGCATGCGCCGCCACTCGCGGCGCCATTCACGCCGCAATTGGGCCAGTGCGGGTGTGGGGCCTGCAAGCGAAGCAGACGGCGCGTAGCGCAGCGCCTCCAAGCGCAAAAGCCAGTCTTGCAAAGCCTGGCTGGGCGCCCCCCAGTATGCGGCCACGGCCTGGGCCAGTTGGCGCGGCGGGGCTTGCGCGGGCAGCGGCAAACCGCGCTCACGCAGGCGGTGGCGCACCTGTTCGAGCAGGCGCAGCCACGGGTCGTGCTGGATGCGCTCCCACAGCGTCCAGGCCGCGCCGCACAGGGCCAAAAACACCATCACGCCGATCAGCACATAGCCCAGGTCTTCCCAGCTCGGCGACTCGAAACCTAGGTTTTTCAGCAAGTTCAGTTGCTTGCTTTGGCTGTAGTTCAGCACCCATTGGTTCCAGCCGTTGTTTACCGCTTCCCAGGCGTCGCGCAGTTGCAGCACCAGGTTGGGGCTGAGCGCGGCCACGGCGCTGGCCACCAAGCCTTGGGGTGCGGCCAAGCGGGTCAACTGGCCAATGCGGCCCGGGGCCACCGCGCCCGTGGGGTCAACGCGCTGCCAGCCCACGCCTGCTTGCCACACTTCGGCCCAGGCGTGCGCGTCGCTCTGGCGCACCACCCAAAACCCGTCCACCGGGTTGCGTTCGCCGCCTTGGTAGCCGGTGACCACGCGGGCCGGTACGTCGAGCGCGCGCATCAGCACCACAAAGGCCGAGGCAATGTGCTCGCAAAAGCCCTCTTTGCGCCCAAACCAAAACTCGTCGGCGCTGTGCTGGCCATACACGCCGGGGTCGAGCGTGTAGCGGTAGCCGCCACTGCGCAGGCGCTCCAGCACGGCGGGCACCAGGGTGCTGGCGTCGGCCGTGGCAAAGCGCGGCTCGCGGCGCATTTGCGCGGCCAACTCTAGCGTGCGCGGGTTGTAGCCGGGGGGTAGCTCCAGATAGTCTTGCAATTGCAGGCTGCGCTGCAGCGGCCCGTAGCGAAAGACCGGGTAGCTTTGCGCGCTGTAGCGCACGATGTCGCTGAAGGGCCGGTCACTTTGCCATTGCAGATCGTTGCCCATGCGCAGCTCGTAGCCCATGCGCAGCTCGTAGCCGGGCAGGCGCGGTGCATTGGGCGTGGCGTCGAGCAGCATCGGCCAGGGGCGCTGGCTGGGCTCCAGGGTCACTTCATAGCTCACCGGTTCGCCGCTCACCTGCAGGTTGGCGGGCGCGGCAAAGCGCTGCGCAAAGCCGCTGCGCAGTGGCCGCCATTCGCGCCCGTCAAACTGCGACAGCACCGGGCCGCGCCAGTACAGTGCGCTCTGCGCTGGGGGCGGGCTCGTGAAGCGCACCCGCAGGGCTACCGAGCCGTCGAGCGCCAAGCTGGCCATGCTGCCCACCTGCATGCTGTTGGACAGGCCGCTGCGCCCGGTCAGTGCGTCGCTGGGCATGCCCCACAACGGCGCCAGGCGCGGGAACAGCACAAACAGCAGGGCCATGATGGGTGCGCCCAGCAGGGCCATCCAGGCGGCACTGCGCGCGGCTTGCAGGAGCGGCGGTTTGCCCACTGGCATGTGCGCATTGACCAAGGCCGTGAGCAGGCCCAGCAGGGCCAAGAGCATGCTGGCCGCGGTGAGCAAAGACTGCGAGTTAAAAAACCCCGTGAGCATGGTGAAAAAGCCCAAGAAGAAGACTACAAACGCGTCGCGCTTGGCGCGCAGTTCTAGGGTTTTGAGGGCCAGCAAGATCACGATCAAGGTCACGCCCGCTTCGCGGCCCAGCACCGTGCGGTAGGTGGCCAGGGTTGCGCCGACGGCTAACACCAGCAGGGCCAGCATCCAGCGCCGAT
Organism: Betaproteobacteria bacterium; assembly: GCA_947448675.1. Classification (GTDB taxonomy): domain Bacteria; phylum Pseudomonadota; class Gammaproteobacteria; order Burkholderiales; family Burkholderiaceae_C; genus CANFOR01. Next base: position 628 of record CANFOR010000221.1, on the reverse strand, counting down.
TTGGCAGCGGCCGCCCGTGCCAGGCCAACACGCCGCGCCACAGCAGCACGCAGGCGGTGAGCGCGTTGCACCACCAGGGCAGCTGGGCCACTTGGGGCAGCAACACCCAGGCAATCACGGCCAGCAAAAACAAAGTGTCGCGCGCCTCGCGCGGCAATGCGCTCAGTTTTTGATAGCTACCAACGCCCATCTGCATTGGCTTTGCAGCGGTTTTTGCAGCCGTGGCGGCAGTGGGCGGGCTGGGGTTTAGCACAGCGCAAGGGCTTCCAGGCATTGGCGTTGGTGGGCCGCGCCTTGGCTAGGCGCCAGCTCCACACCGGGTAGGCGCAGGCCGTAGTCCAGGCCTTGGCGCTCGGCTTGCAAGACCCAGGCGCACAGGCGCGAGAGCCGCTGCTCGGTGCCCAAGCTGCCCGCTTGGGCAAAGTCGAGCCACAGCTCGTAGCGCTGGGCTTGCTGGGCGTCGCGGCTGACCAAATCTGCCGAGCCGCGCGCCTGGGCTTTGGCGGCTTGCTTCCACACCACCAGCTTGAGCGGGTCGCCCCGGCGGTAGGCGCGCACGCCGTCGAACTCGCCCACGCTGCTGTGCTGCTGGGCCTGGGCACTGCCCGCGCGCGGCTCACCCGGCGGT
>CANFOR010000220.1 GCA_947448675.1 Betaproteobacteria bacterium | reverse complement strand
TGGCTGCTGATTCTGCCCGTGCTGCTGTGCGTGGCCTTCTCGGCGATCTTGCCGCTCATGACGGTCGTGAACTACTCGGTGCAAGACATTATTTCGCCCGAGCGTCGGGTGTTTGTCGGCACCGACTGGTTTAGCTCGGTCATGCGCGACCCCGATTTACACGAGGCGTTGGCGCGGCAAATGGGCTTTTCGCTGGCCGTGCTCTTGGTAGAAATTCCGCTGGGCATTGCGTTGGCCTTGTCCATGCCCGCGCAGGGTTGGAAGTCGTCCGCCGTGTTGGTTTTGGTGGCGCTGTCTTTGTTGATCCCCTGGAATGTGGTGGGCACCATTTGGCAGATTTTTGGCCGCGCTGACATTGGTTTGCTCGGCAGCACTTTGCACAAGCTGGGTTTTGACTACAGCTACACCGGCAACGCCACCCATGCTTGGTTTACTGTGCTCACCATGGACGTGTGGCATTGGACGCCCTTGGTCGCCTTGCTCTGCTTTGCCGGATTGCGCTCGATCCCTGACGCTTACTACCAAGCCGCGCACATCGACGGCGCCAGCAAGTTGGCGGTGTTTCGCTACATTCAATTGCCCAAAATGCGCGGCGTGTTGGTGATTGCCGTGCTGCTGCGCTTCATGGACAGCTTCATGATCTACACCGAGCCCTTTGTGCTCACTGGCGGCGGGCCGGGCAATGCGACCACCTTTCTTTCGCAATATTTAACGCAAAAAGCTGTGGGGCAGTTTGACCTCGGCCCCGCAGCGGCCTTCTCGTTGATTTATTTTTTAATCATCCTCTTGCTGTGCTTCATTCTCTACAACTGGATGCTGCGGGTGGGCACCCATAGCCCCGAGGGGGAAGCATGAAGCGCGTACCAGTCAAAACCATTTTCTTGTTGGTTTATTTACTGTTTGCCCTGTTGCCCATTTATTGGATGGTCAATATGAGCTTTAAGACCAATGAAGAAATTTTGTCGAGCTTCTCATTTTTTCCGCAACACCTTACCTGGGACAACTACAAAACCATTTTCACCGATGTATCTTGGTATTCGGGCTACATCAATAGCCTGATTTATGTTTTTATCAACACCCTTATTTCCATTAGCGTGGCCTTGCCAGCAGCCTACGCCTTCTCGCGTTACAGCTTTTTGGGCGACCGCCAAGTCTTCTTCTGGTTGCTGACCAACCGCATGACACCGCCAGCGGTGTTTTTGCTGCCCTTTTTTCAGCTCTACACCACGGTGGGTTTGATGGACACGCACATTGCAGTGGCTTTGGCGCATTTGCTGTTCAACGTGCCATTAGCGGTGTGGATATTAGAGGGTTTTATGAGTGGCATACCACGCGAAATTGACGAGACCGCTTATATCGATGGCTATTCATTTCCGCGCTTTTTTGTGCGTATTTTTCTGCCCCTCATCAAAGCCGGGGTCGGCGTTACGGCATTCTTTTGCTTCATGTTCAGTTGGGTCGAGCTGCTGCTGGCGCGCACCCTGACCAGTGTCAACGCCAAGCCGATTGTGGCCACCATGACGCGCACGGTTTCGGCTGCGGGCATGGACTGGGCCACCTTGGCCGCCGCCGGTGTGTTGACCATTGTTCCTGGAGCTTTGGTGATTTGGTTTGTGCGCCACTACATCGCCAAGGGCTTTGCCATGGGGAGGGTCTGAACATGTTTGACTGGATGGCTTGGACCCTGCCTGTGGCGGTATTTTTCATCTGCATCGTGCTGCTGTTGGCGGGCATGACTCTGTGGGAAATTAAATCACCCACCCTGATGCGCAAGGGCTTTTTGCCCATCGCCACGACGCGCGGCGACAGACTGTTTGTAGGTTTGTTATCGGCGGGTTTTATCAATTTGGCATTTGTCGGCTTGGCCGATAAGCTTGCGCTTTGGCTGCACCTGGAGCAAGAGCCCAGTGTGTGGTTTAGTTTGGTGTTGTCGATGCTGGTGCTGGGCTTGGTCATGCGCAGCGGCTAGACGCTTTCAATAGAAATTCGGCCTGAACGCTTCCCCAAGGCCGTTGTGTGCTCACTTCCTATGGGGAAGCTATTCATCGAAAGAGGAGACAGTCATGAAATTGCGCTACACCGCGCTCGCTTTTGCTGCTGTCTGCGTCGTTGGGGGCCCTAGCTGGGCCGACGAAGCAGCTGCCAAGAAGTGGGTAGACAATGAGTTCCAGCCCTCCACCTTGTCGAAAGACAAGCAGATGGAAGAAATGAAGTGGTTTATTAACGCGGCTGCCAAGCTCAAAGCCAAGGGCGTGTCGCAAATCTCGGTGGTGTCCGAGACGCTGACCACCCACGAGTACGAGTCGAAAACCCTGGCCAAAGCCTTTGAAGAAATCACCGGCATCAAGGTCAAACACGACATCATCCAAGAGGGCGACGTGGTCGAGAAGCTGCAAACCTCGATGCAATCGGGCAAGTCGATTTACGACGGCTGGATCAGCGACTCCGACTTGATCGGCACCCACTACCGTTATGGCACCGCACTCTCGCTGACCGACCAAATGAGCGGCGCCTGGAAGGAATACACCAACCCCGGCCTGGACTTAAAAGACTTTATTGGTACCAGCTTTACCACTGCGCCCGACGGCAAAATGTACCAATTGCCCGACCAGCAGTTTGCCAACCTGTATTGGTTCCGCGCCGACCTGTTTGCGCGCCAAGACCTCAAAGACAAATTCAAAGCCAAATACGGTTACGAGCTGGGCGTGCCGCTCAACTGGTCGGCCTATGAAGACATTGCCGCCTTCTTCAGCGAAGACGTCAAAACCATCGACGGCAAGCCCATTTACGGCCACATGGACTACGGCAAAAAAGACCCGTCGTTGGGTTGGCGCTTTACCGACGCGTGGTTGTCGATGGCGGGCACGGCTGACATCGGCATTCCCAACGGCTTGCCGATCGACGAATGGGGCATTCGTGTAGCCGCAGACAAGTGCACGCCGGTGGGCGCTGCGGTCGAGCGCGGCGGCGCCACCAACTCACCCGCCGCTGTGTACGCGCTGACCAAATACATCGACTGGATGAAAAAATACGCGCCCAAAGAAGCCACCGGCATGACCTTTGGCGAGGCCGGCCCGGTGCCTGCACAGGGCCAAATTGCGCAGCAGATTTTTTGGTACACCGCCTTCACGGCAGACATGGTCAAGCAAGGCCTGCCGGTGGTGAACGCCGACGGTACGCCCAAGTGGCGCATGGCCCCCGGCCCTAACGGCCCCTACTGGAAGCAGGGCATGCAAAACGGCTACCAAGACGTGGGCTCGTGGACTTTCCTCAAGTCCAATGACCCCAACCGCGCTACAGCCGCTTGGCTCTACGCGCAGTTTGTGACGGCCAAAACCACCTCGCTGAAAAAGTCCATCACCGGCCTGACCTTTATCCGCGACAGCGACATTCGGCATGACTACTTCACGCAAAACGCCGCCAAGTACGGGGGCTTGATCGAGTTCTACCGCAGCCCTGCACGCGTGGCCTGGACGCCCACCGGCACCAATGTGCCCGATTACCCCAAGCTGGCCCAGTTGTGGTGGAAGAACGTAGCCGTGGCCGTGACGGGTGAGAAAACCCCGCAAGCCGCCATGGACAACCTGGCCAAAGAAATGGACGACGTGATGGAACGCCTGGGCCGCGCTGGCATGGCCCACTGCGCGCCCAAGCTCAACCCACGCGGTTCACCCGACAAATGGCTGAGCGACAAAGGCGCACCCTGGAAGAAGCTGGCCAATGAAAAGCCAAAAGGCGAAACCATTGCCTATGACACCTTGCTCAACGCCTGGAAAGCCGGCAAGGTGCGCTAAACCGGAGCACTCCGCCAAAGCCCTGACCAGCCCCGTGCTCGCCAGGGCTTTGTTATTCTGCAAGCCATGAACATTGTTTTTCGCTGCGACCCAGCGCTGATCGACCTGCTGCCGCGCCCCATGCCCGCCAAGGCGGCGCTGCCCGATTGGTTGCGCAGCATGGCCCCGCGTGTGCCCTCGGTCGTGCACCAGCGCAGCATCCGTACCGTAAAGCAATGCCCGCCCTTTGTCGACGCCATGGCGCATGGTTTTGTCATCCCCTTGCCCTGCGACATACAGGTGCAAGACGGCCAGTTCAGTTGGAACTGGCCCCTGCCCGCGCTCAACGTGGCCCAGCACCCGCGCGCGCCGCTTAGCTTTCATGTGCCCGAGCAAATGGCGGGCTCGCCCTTGGCGCGCAGCCCGCAAGCAGCGCTCAAGTTCAACAGCTTTTGGACGGTTGAGCTGCCCGCCGGTTGGTCGCTGATGGCCACCCACCCCATCAACCGCGAAGACCTGCCCTTTCGGCTCATCTCCGGCTTGGTGGACGCCGACCGCTTCAACGCGGTGGGCATTAACTTCCCGGCCATTTGGACAGACCCCGGCTTTAGCGGCGTGTTGCCGCGTGGCACACCGGTAGCGCAGTGCTACCCGGTGCTGCGCGAGCCGCTCGCTTTGGTTTGCGAGCCCATGCAAGCGGCCCAAGTGCAGGGCTTTGACGCCCTGGCCGAACAGATCATGCGCGGCCCCGGCGTCTACCGCAGGGGCTACCGCAACAAGCGCCCGGCCAGCTAGCGGGCTACCCTGGGCGTGGGCCGCTGGGTTTGGGCGCGCCTATGCCCCGCCAAACCCCTTGCAGGCCCCTTTTCAGCCCCCTTCACGCACGCTGCAAGGCCCTGCGCAGGCCGTC
>CANFOR010000219.1 GCA_947448675.1 Betaproteobacteria bacterium | reverse complement strand
GGCTTCGCCAGAGACCCAGGCCTCGGCAGCGTCAAGGCTGATCGGGGCGATGGCGTCGATCAGTGCGTCTAAGCCCGCGCGGCGCTCTTGCATCAGGGGCAGGGGTAGTGTGGCATCGAACTGCGGGTCTTGGCGCTGGTCTTCGTGGCTGCTGGCGCTCGGGTTGCCGTCTTTGCCCGCGTCATGGTTCAAAGGCAGGCTCTGCGCTTGGCGCGGCGCGTTGCGCCGGGCTGTCCAGGTGCTGTGCGCCACCACGCCCGCCAAAACCACGCCGCCCAAAATCGCCAAGCCAATCGTCAGGTTGCCCATGCGCGCGCTCCGTTTTTCATGCTGATTCCACCAAACTGGCGGCAGCTTCCATGTCCACCGCCACAATGCGCGAAACACCCTGCTCTTGCATGGTCACGCCAATCAACTGCTCGGCCATTTCCATGGCGATCTTGTTGTGGCTGATGAAGAGAAACTGCGTCTCGCGGCTCATACTGGTTACCAGCTTAGCGTAGCGCTCGGTGTTGGCATCGTCCAGTGGCGCGTCCACCTCGTCGAGCAAACAAAAAGGCGCAGGGTTGAGGTTGAAGATGGCAAACACCAGGGCGATCGCGGTCAGGGCCTTCTCACCACCGGAGAGCAGTGCAATCGACTGGTTCTTTTTGCCCGGCGGCTGGGCGATCACCTGCACGCCGGAGTCGAGAATTTCTTCGCCCGTCATGACCAGGCGCGCATTGCCACCGCCAAACAGCTCGGGGAACATCTTGCCAAAGTGCTCGTTTACGGTGTTAAAGGTGCCCGAGAGCAGCTCGCGGGTTTCGCCGTCGATTTTTTTAATGGCATCTTCCAGCGTAGTCATGGCCTCGGTCAGGTCGGCGGTTTGCGCGTCTAAAAAGGTCTTGCGTTCGCGCGCGGTGCTCAGCTCGTCGAGCGCGGCCAAATTAACAGCGCCCAGGGCTTGCACTTCACGGTTCAAGCGGTCGATCTCGCTGGCCAAGCCCGTCAGGCGCACATTGCCGTCCAGCACGCTTTTGCCCACGGCTTCGAGATCGGCCTGCGCGTCGGCCAAAAGCTGGGTGTACTGCTCCAGGCCCAGGCGCGCGGCCTGTTCTTTGAGCTGCAGTTCAGTGATGCGTTGGCGCAGCGGGTCGAGCTCTCGCTCAAAGCCCAGGCGGCGCTCGTCGCTGGCGCGCAGCTTGGCGCTCAGGTCGTCGTACGCGCTGCGCTGCGCGCCCAAGGCCGCTTCGCGCGCCAACTTGAGCGCCAAGGCGGCTTGCAAGCCTGCCTGGGCCGAGGCGTCGGTCAGGCGCGTCAGCTCTTCATGGGCACGCGCTTGGTCGGCGGCAATGCTGCTGGCCTGCTGCACCGCGGTGTCGATGGCGCGGCCCAGCTCGGCTTTGCGCGCTTCCAGCGTGCGCTGCGAGAACAAGGCCTCTTGCGCCTTGCGCTCCAGCGCGCGCAGTTGCTCGCGCGAGGCGCTCAAGCTGCGCTCGGCTTCGATCACGCGCTCATCGAGCTGGGCGTGGCGCTCTTGGCTGTCGGCCAACTGCATGTCGAGTTCTTCAAAGCGGGCTTCGGCGGTTACGCGGCGCTCCGCCAAATCGCCCAGTTGGGCATCGACCTCGGCCAAATCGTTGGTGATCTGCTCGCTGCGCGCACGGCTTTGTTCAGCCAGTTGTGCCAAACGCAGGCTTTCGACCTGTAAGCCGTGCGCGCGGCTTTGCGCCTCGCTAGCCTCGCGCCGGGCCGTTACCAAGCGCTGCGAAGCGTCGGTGTAAGCGGCTTCGGCACGCACCAGGGCCGAACGGGCTTCATCGGTAATCAGCTGCTGGGCGCGCAATTGCTTCTCTAGATTTTCAATTTCTTGCGCGCGGGCCAACAGGCCGGCCTGCTCGCTGTCTTGCGCGTAAAAGCTCACGCTGTGCGGGCTGACCGCGTGGCCACTTTTGACGTAGATCACCTCACCGGCTTGCAAGCTGCTGCGCTGGGCCAAGGCGGTTTCAAAATCGGGGGCGGTGTAGCAGCCGTGCAGCCAGTCGCCAAGCAAGGCTTTTTGGCCTGCGTCGTTGATGCGCAGCAAGTCGGCCAGGCGCGGCAAGCTTGCGGCGCTCTCGGGCAGCGCGGCGCTGGGCGGGCTGTAGAAGGCCAGTTTGGCGGGCGGGGCATCGTTGGCAAAAGCGCGCACGATGTCCAGGCGGCTGACCTCCGGCGAGGCCAGGCGTTCGCGCAGCGCTGCCTCCACAGCGTTCTCCCAACCTTGCTCCACATGGATGCGGCTCCACAGAGCCTGTAAGCCGTCTAAGCCGTGCTTGGCCAGCCAGGGTTTGAGCTTGCCGTCGGTTTTAACTTTGTCTTGCAAGGCCTTGAGCGCGTCCAGGCGGGCCGATAAATCAGCTTGGCGGGCCGAGTCGGCGTTCACTGTTTGCTGCTGTTTGCGGCGCTCTTCGTCGAGCTGGGGCACGCTGTCTTGGAGCTCGTGCAGGCGGGCGCTGGCAACTTCACTGGCCTCTTGTGCACTGGCGTGTTGGTCTTGCAAATTGAGCAGGCGTTGCTCGTCGGGCGCGGCCAGGGCGTTTTTGTCGGTGGCCAAACGCTCGCGGCGCAGGTTCAGGCTGCGCGACTGCTCGCCGATGTTGCGCTGGTCTGCGGCCAGCACACCTATTTGCTGCTGCACCTGGACCACGCTGGCACGCTGCTGGTTGGCGCTGTTTTGCGCGCTGCGCAATGCGTCTTCCAGGCCGGGCAGGCGCGCTGCATGCTCTTCGTTTTGTGCGGCCAAAATCTCGGCTTGTTCACCGGCGTGTTCGCCTTGCGCGGACAGGTTCTCGAGCTCGGTTTGGGCATCGTCTTTGCGGCTGGCCCATTGCGCGCTTTGCTCTTGCAGTTGCAGCAGTCGCTGCTCGACACGCTGGCGACCCTCGACCACAAAGCGAATCTCAGCCTCTAAACGCCCTACCTCGGCACTCGCTTCGTAGAGCAGGCCTTGGTGATGGTTGACTTGGTCGCCTGCCGCGTAATGCGCTTGGCGAATGGTTTCCAGGTCGGCCTCGACGTGTCGCAGGTCGGCCACACGGCTCTCTAAGTTGTTGACGGCCGCGTCGGCATCGGCCTTGAGCTTGATCTGCTCGGCCTCGCTCTCCGCGCGCTTTAAAAACCACAGCTGGTGCTGCTTGAGCGTTACGTCCGCCTGCAAGCCCTTATAGCGCTGCGCCACCTCGGCCTGCTTCTCTAACTTGTCGAGGTTGGCGTTGAGCTCGCGCAAGATATCTTCCACGCGGGTCAGGTTTTCACGGGTGTCGCTAAGGCGGTTTTCGGTTTCGCGGCGGCGCTCTTTGTATTTGGAGACGCCTGCGGCTTCTTCTAAAAACAGGCGCAGCTCTTCGGGCTTGCTCTCGATGATGCGGCTGATCGTGCCCTGTCCAATGATGGCGTAGGCGCGCGGGCCCAGGCCGGTGCCCAAGAACACATCTTGCACGTCGCGGCGGCGCACCGGCTGGTTGTTGATGTAGTAGCTACTGGTGCCGTCGCGGGTGAGCACGCGCTTGACGGCAATCTCGGTGAACTGTGCCCACTGGCCACCGGCGCGGTGGTCGGCGTTGTCAAACACCAGCTCCACGCTGGAGCGGCTGGCGGCTTTGCGCGTGGTGGTGCCGTTAAAAATCACGTCTTGCATCGACTCGCCACGCAGCTCGCTGGCACGGCTCTCGCCCAGCACCCAGCGCACGGCGTCCATGATGTTGGACTTGCCGCAGCCGTTGGGCCCGACCACGCCCACCAACTGCCCAGGCAGCAGGAAGTTGGTCGGTTCGGCAAAGGACTTAAAGCCCGATAACTTGATGGAATTGAGGCGCACAGTAAGCGGTGGTTCTACAAAAATCGAAAGCGAAGTGAAGGCTCTGAGCCCAAGTTTGCGCGCTAAAGCGCAGTGCCGCATTATTTCAGACCGCGAGCGCACTTTGGGCTACGCAGGCTTGCTTGTAGGCCAATAGCATGCCTTGGAAGCCGTTTTAGCGCCCCAAATAGGCCGTTTTTACCCCTTAAAAACGCCGCAAAAGCCCGCAGAATATGCGTGAGCAGCTATATTTTTTGTAGCATTGATAATTTTTCTAAGCGCGGGTGCATGGCCGCAAACCACAGCGGCGGCACGGTCGCCAAGAAAATACAGCCCGAATAACCGGTGGGCAATTGCGGGCCGGGCAAGGCCGCTAGCGTGGGCCAAGGCTTGGTGGCGTGCATGTGGTGGTCGGAGTGGCGCTGCAAATTGGCCAGCAGGCTGTTGCTCAGCACATGGTCGGCATTCCAGGCGTGCTGCAGGCCAAAGGCCTCGCGCTGGCCCGTAGCGCTGCTGCTGCGCGCTAGGCCGTAATGCTCGATGTAGTTGATGCTCTCGAGCAGCCACACGGCATAGGCCGCTTGAAAACACCAAAAGAACAAAATGGTGTAGCTGCCCAGTACCAAGAGCACGGCCACCAGCAGCGCATTGGCCGCGACCGACCACAGCAAGGGGCTGCGCAGCCAGCTCAGCTTAAAGCGCGCGATGCGCAGGGCTTCGAGCTGCCACGCACTGCGCCAACTGCCCAGCAAGGTGCGTGGCAAAAAGCGCCACAGGCTCTCACCCCAGCGGGCCGAGGCCGGGTCGTCCAAAGTAGCAGCGCGCGGGTGGTGGCCCCGGTAGTGCTCGACCATAAAGTGGCCATAGCCCACGCTGCACATCAGCAGCCAGCCCAAGGC
>CANFOR010000218.1 GCA_947448675.1 Betaproteobacteria bacterium | reverse complement strand
TATCTTTCGAGACAAATTTTGAACTCGCATGGCCGGGCTATTTGAGCAAGGGCCGCACTGTGGTGAAGCCGCCGTCGACTGCAAGCACTTGGCCCGTCAATCGCTCGGCACCGGCACTTAATAACCAAGCCATCACATCAGCCACCTGCTGGGCCGTTTGTACACCGCCCAGCGGGTATTGGCGCGCCGCTCCCTCGCGCATGGCGGGCAATTTCAGCATGCCAGCCGTCATGGGGGTTTCGGTCATGCCCGGTGCCACTGCGTTGATGCGCAGACCCTGCGCAGCGTAGGTAGCTGCGGCACTGCGCACCAGCGCTTCAACCCCGCCTTTAGCGGCGGCAATGGCTTCATGGTTTGCAACCCCGATGCGCGCCACCACTGAGCTGCACAGCACAGCCGCACCAGGCCCACCTTTTAATGCCAAGATCCAGGCTTGCAGCATGAATACAGCGCTGTCAAGGTTGACGCGCAGCACCTCGCGGTAGGCCTGTGCCGGGGTGCGGTGCAGGGCGGCAATCAGGGTGCTGCCAACGCAGTGGGCCAACAACGATGGGGCACGGCCTAAGCTGTGCGCACAGGCTTCTAGCGCATGAGTGGCACCCTCAGGGCTGGTGGTGTCAGCCTCGATGCATACATCGGCGTCGAGGCCACTGAGCCGCTCGCTGTTGCGGCCAACCACGGCGACGCTGCAATCCTGAGCGCGCAATCTCGCCACGAGCGCGCGTCCAATGCCGCCACTGGCACCCGTCACGAGCGCAATGCGGTTCATCTTAGGGCTTGGCGTTCCAGGCGCTGCACCAACCAATGGCGCTGACCTGTTTGCCCGCAAACAGCGGGCACAGGCCCGCCTTGTCAGCAGGCTTGCCTTGGTAGAGGGCGCAGTTGTCGCATTTTTGGGCTGCAGTGAACTTAGGGTATTTTTTGGTATCGACTTTTTTGGCGTCGGCCACATAGCCCAAGCCCATGGCGAGTGGGTCTTTTTCATCCAAGGCGGTTTGGGCTTGCGCATTCAACGCCACAGCGGCACCGCTGGCGGCTACGGTCATCAAAAAAATACGGCGGGGCAGACTCATTACTTTTCTCCGTTAGGTAGATACACAGCCTTCATTATTGCGCCGAATTTAAGTTTTTGCATTTTTTGAGTCAAAAATAGTTCAAAAAATGAAATTTAGAACATAATACAGTTCAATTTGAGTTCAATAGCCGATGAAGACCCCAAAACTCCCTTCCCCAACGGCCCAGGCGCTGTACCGCAGCGCTACTGCAGCGCAAATGGCACAGTTGCCGGTGGCCACGCTGCGGGTATGGGAGCGGCGCTACCAAGTGGCCTCACCCCAACTCTCGCCTAGCGGCCAGCGCTTGTATTCGAGTGCCGACGTAGAGCGCTTGGCTTTGATCAAGCGCCTCAACGAGCAAGGCCACGCCATTGGCCAACTGGCAGGGCTGGACATGCCAGAGCTGCAGCGCATCGCGGCCACGCAGTCGGGCATTGGCCATGGGCTTGACCTGTTGCCTGAATGCCAAGTGCCTGAGCACACGGCCACGTGGCGCGTGGTGGTGATTGGTGCAGACTTTGCACACAGGCTGCAGCACCCGAATCTGCTGCGCCAACTGCATCGGCCGATAGAAGTGCTGGGCGTGTTCGACGAGCCCGCGCAGGCCGTGAAAAAACTCGGCAAACAAGCACCAGACGCCGTCTTGCTGCGTGCGCCCAGCCTGCATGCCGAATGGCTCCCAGAGTTGCTTGCTGCCGCGCCCGCATGGTCACGTGTGGCCAAGGTGTTGCTCTACGGTTTTGCTGCTGATGCACTGTGCCAAAGCCTGGCATCTTCCGGCGTGGCCTTGCACCGTGAGCCCATTAGTGACGCCAGTTTGGGCCGTTGGTTGAGCAGCCTGAGCGCATCCAATGCGGCCTTTGCCAATGCGCAGCGGCGCCAACCCAAGCCCCGTTTGTGGAACGACCAGCAATTGGCGCAGTTCGCCACGCAAACCAGCGGCGTAGCCTGCGAATGCCCGCGCCATATTGCCGAGCTACTGCAGCAGTTAGCACAGTTCGAAACCTATAGCAGCGAATGCAGCAGCCGCAATCCGGCAGACGCCGCCCTGCACGCCTACCTGAACCAGGTGGCAGCGGCCTCGCGCACGCAGTTTGAGTCGGCCCTACAGCGCGTAGCCCTGCATGAAGGTTTGGTTCTCGCATAGCCGTACCCATCCACATGAACACCAACGCATTTTCCCCAGGCGCCAAAGCGCAACGTATTTTGGTCACCGGCGCTACTGGCTTTATCGGTACGCCTCTGGTGAAGCAGTTACTCGCGGCGGGCCATGCATTGACGGTGTGGTCGCGCAAGCCCGCGCGCGCCCAACGTTTGTTCAATGGCAAGGCACGCTGTGTGGCGCATCTGGACGCGTTGGAGCCCGCCACCGTGTTCGACGCCATCATCAATTTAGCCGGTGCACCGGTAGTAGGCCCGCGCTGGTCTGCACGCCGTCAAGCAATTTTGCTGGCCAGCCGCGTGGGCACCACCACGGCCTTGGCGCAATGGCTGAGCATGGCCGCGCAGCCGCCCGCCGTGTGGGTACAGGCATCGGCAATTGGTTTTTATGGCGTTCGGCCTGCGCACGAAGTACTCACCGAAACCAGTACACCCGGCCAAGGTTTTATGGGCCAACTCTGCCAGCATTGGGAAGCCGCGGCCCAGGCTGCAGTGCCTGCAGCTACCCGCTTGGTGGTACTACGTTTGGGCGTGGTGCTTGGCCCTGGTGGCGCGCTGCCGCCCTTGCTCTTGCCCATCCGCCTCGGCTTGGGCGGGCGTATGGGCAGCGGCAAGCAAATCATGAGCTGGATTCACCGCGACGATGTGCTGCAGCTCATAGCGCAATGTTTGAGCGACACCCGCATGCAAGGCTGCTACAACGCCGTGGCGCCCGGTGCACTCAGCCAACAAGCTTTTGCCGCAACAGCCGCCAAGCTGCTGCAGCGCCCGCTGTGGCTGCACCTGCCCGCCGCCCCCATACGCGTTCTGGCAGGAGAGATGGCGCAAATTTTTGTCGACGGCCAAAACGTCCGTCCCGCGCGCTTGCAAGCGCAAGGCTTTCCGTTCACCTATCCACTCCTGCAAGCTGCATTGCAAAACCTGCTTGCGCACACAGCTGCGCCAGCGAACCGTTAAGATCATTGCTACCGATGAACCACCCAAAACCCATGACCACCGCCGACACCGATGCCAACGAGCAGGGCACGCCTGTGTCCGTCAAAATTCGCGAGCGCTTGCAGGCCGCGCGCAAGCGCTTCCATGCCAACGACAATATTGCCGACTTCATTGAGCCCGGCGAGCTCGAAGCCCTGTTAGACGAAGTCAGCACCAAGATGGAGGGCGTGCTCGACAGCATGGTGATCGACACCGTGGGCGACCACAACACCAAAAACACCGCGCGCCGCGTAGCCAAGATGTATGTGAACGAAGTCTTCAAGGGCCGCTACGTTGCAGCGCCCAGCATCACGGAGTTCCCCAACGCAGAGCATTTGAACGAGCTGATGATCGTCGGCCCCATTACCGTGCGCAGCGCCTGCAGCCACCACTTGTGCCCGGTGATCGGCAAAATATGGATCGGCGTGATGCCCAATGAGCGCACCAATGTGATCGGCCTTTCCAAATACGCCCGTGTGGCCGAGTGGATCATGAACCGCCCGCAAATCCAAGAAGAAGCTGTGGTGCAGCTGGCCGATTTGATCCAAGAAAAAACCCAGCCCGACGGCCTGGCCATTGTCATGGAAGCGAGCCACTTTTGCATGGGCTGGCGCGGTGTGAAAGACCTCGACAGCAAGATGATCAACTCCGTCATGCGTGGCGCATTTTTGAAAGACCCCAATTTGCGCCGCGAATTTCTCTCGCTCATTCCCAAGAAAGATTAATAGCCTTGCGGGACAGACCCAGAGTTACACGCAGTGGACTTTGCGCTGTCCCCAACAATTTAAGGAAGCTCTATGCTCGTTCGCTTACTCTACGCCAGCCGCGCGGTGGACACCTCCGCCAGCGCCATTGAAGCCATTTTGGCGCAGTCGCGCCAGTACAATCCAGGCAGCGGTATTACCGGCATCCTCTGTTACGGCGGCGGCATTTTCTTGCAAGCCATCGAGGGTGGCCGCGAACCGGTGAGCGAGCTGTATGGCCACATCCAAAAAGATGTGCGCCACAAAGATGTGGTGCTCTTGCACTACGAAGAAATTGCCGAGCGCCGCTTTGGTGGCTGGACCATGGGCCAGGTCAACATGGCCAAGATCAACACCAGCATTTTGCTGAAATATGCTGAGAAGCCTGAACTCAACCCCTATGCGGTGTCGGGCAAAGTCTCCCTAGCCCTGCTCGAAGAGTTGATGGCTACCGCGAGCATTATTGGCCGCGTCTAACGCCTGACGCAATGCCTGTAACGGCTCTGGCGCTGGTGCTCGCCGGCGCGCTCATCCATGCGCTGTGGAACATCGTGGCCAAGAAGGCGGGCGGTGATGCGCGTTTTACCTTTTTCTCGGGCGCGATCATGGCCGTGGTCTGGTCACCGCTGGCGCTCTGGCTGGGTTGGCAGGTGGTGCCGCTATGGGGCTGGCGCGAATGGCTCTTGGTAGCGGCCAGCGGCTTGGTGCACTGGCTCTACTTCATTTGCCTGCTCACGGGTTACCGCAATAGCGACCTCACTGTGGTCTACCCGCTGGCGCGCGGCAGCGGGCCGTTGCTGAGCTCC
>CANFOR010000217.1 GCA_947448675.1 Betaproteobacteria bacterium | reverse complement strand
TGAAGGCGTAGACATCAAAAACCAACTAGGTGCGAATCCAGACTTTCGCTGTCCGGAGTGTGGCTCTCCCGCGAGGGTGCACCGGTCTGGTGGCCATAACCCTGCCCATTTTGAGCATCTGGAACGTAACGAGCATTGCTCGCTAGTGCACCATCCTCGATAACGTTGCATTTGACGCCTGCAACTGCACTCGGCACGCTTGTGCACACGGTGCAGGCACCGCTTGGTTGAGATTGAACCTGCTAGTATCCACGCCGGATGTCATCCACTTGGGTCATCCACCTTTCCGACTTTTTAACCTGCTGGATTTTGCGAAAGTCAATGTTGGCGCGGGTTGCGAGGTGTTCAAACCACGAAAGTGGGTTCGATCCCCGCCAGCCGCACCAATCAGATTTTTAGCAAGCGTTTCATTAAAAGCGTCGGGTCATCTTGCTGAGGCCCTGCGGCGGCGTACACATACGCGTCACCATCGACGCGCCGATAAGCCTGTTTGTGGCGCGAGTGAAAACGTTCTGGTAGTCGAAGGTGCCAATTGACGCCAACTCCTGCACAGGCGCGCCGGTCAAAAAACCTGTGTGAAGAAGCTTTAGTTGAGATCAACTTTAGGTGCGTGGTCGAAGTTGGGTTAGTCCCTCTTCATCGCCAGTGCCGCATCGTACAAAGCATTGCGCGGCTCGCCGGTAATTTCTGCGGCCAGTTTCACGGCGGTTTTAACGGGCAGCTCGGCCAGCAGCAAACGCAGCACGCGCAGGCCACCGTCGCTTTGCGCGGCGGGGCCGGGGTGCAGTACCAGCACAAACTCGCCGCGTAGGCGGTTGGGGTCTGCGTCCAACCAGGCCGTGAGTGCATTGGCAGGCAGGGTGGCAATTTGCTCAAACTGTTTGGTGAGTTCGCGCGCTACGGTGAGGCTGCGTTCACCCAAGGCGGCCAGGCTGCGCGCCAAGGCTTCGATGCGGTGCGGGGCCTCTAACAGCACCACGGCGCGGGGCTCGCTGGCCAGGGTTGCAGCAGCTTTGTCGCGCTCGCCCGCCTTGCTGGGCAAGAAGCCGGCGAACACAAATTGGCCGTCGCCCGCTAAGCCAGCAGCGCTGAGCGCCGTGGTGACGCTGCTGGCCCCGGGGATGGGCAGCACCGCATGCCCCTGGGCGGCCGCCACACGCGCCAGACGCGCGCCGGGGTCGCTGATGGCCGGTGTGCCTGCGTCGCTCACATAGGCCACGCGCTGACCCTGCTGCAGCAGGGTCAGTACGCTTTGCGCGGCCTGCTCTTCGTTGTGCTCGTGCAGGGGCAGTAGGGGCTTGTCGATGCCGTAGGCGCGCAGCAGTTGCTGGGTGTGGCGGGTGTCTTCGCAGGCCACGCAGTCCACCAGTTGCAGCACCTGCAGGGCGCGCAGGCTGATGTCGGCTAAGTTGCCAATCGGTGTGGCCACCATATAGACCGCGCCTTGCGGATAATGCTGATGGCCTGCGGCTTGTTGGGCTGCGGCGAGGGCAGAGCTGAAGGTGCTGGTATCCATCAAATGGGGTGTGTGGCTATGGGGCAAGATGCAAACAAGGTGACAACAAAGAGCAAGGGCGACGCGGCTGAGGACTTGGCCCTGCGCCACCTGCAGCGCGCAGGTTTGCAATTGCTGGTGCGCAATTATCGAACACCTGGGCGAGGCGGTGGTGAGATCGACCTTATTTTGCGTGAACCCAATGGCACCTTGGTGTTTGCCGAGGTGCGCCAGCGCGCCAGCAGCAGCCATGGTGGCGCAGCAGCCAGTGTGAGTGCCACCAAGCAGCGGCGCATTATTTTTGCGGCGCGCTATTACCTGATGCGTTTGGCCACTCTACCGCCCTGCCGCTTTGATGTGCTCAGCGTGCAAGGCAGTGGTGAGGCGCAGCGTATCGACTGGTTACGCGGTGCATTTGACGCGCCATGAAGCTTGGTGCCGTGGCAGGTATCATCAGCCCATGCTTGAACAACGCATCCAACAACACTTTATCGACAGCGCCGACCTGAAATACCAGGCCGCGGAAATGCTGTCCAAACCCATTGCCGCCGCCGTGCAGGCCATTTTGGCCAGCGTGACCAGCGGGGGCAAGGTACTGGCCTGCGGCAACGGTGGTTCAGCGGCCGACGCCCAACATTTTGCAGCCGAGTTTGTCGGCCGCTTTGAGCGCGAGCGGCCCGAGCTGGGTGCGATAGCACTCACCACCGACTCGTCCATCATCACCGCCATTGGCAATGACTACAACTTTGACGTGATCTTTTCCAAGCAAGTGCGCGCTCTGGGTGGCCCTGGCGATGTGCTGCTGGCCATCAGCACCAGTGGTAACTCGGCCAATGTGTTGGCGGCAGTAGAAGCTGCGCACGAACGCGAGATGACGGTGGTGGCGCTCACTGGGCGTGGCGGCGGCAAAATGCTGCGCGCATTGCGCGACACCGATGTGCACATTTGCGTACCGCACGAGCGTACCGCGCGCATTCAAGAAGTGCATCTGCTCACGATCCATTGCCTGTGCGACGGGGTTGACAACCAATTGCTTGGCGCGCAAGAGCCCTAAGACATAAGCGGCACCAACAGGCGCATAGCCAAGGCCTTCAAAATTTTCTGGAGATTGCAATGAAACGATTCGTCTTGACTGCCCTGGCCACGGCCAGCTTGTTGGGTGCTTTGAGCGCTTGTGTTCCGCTGGTCATCGGCGGTGCCATGGTGGGTGGCGGCTTGGTGGCCACCGACCGCCGTACCTCGGGTGCCCAGCTTGAAGACCAAGGCATTGAACTGCGTGCGGCCAACCGCGTGCGCGAGAATTTGGGCGACCGTGCCCATATCAACACCAATAGCTACAACCGCCAAGTCTTACTCACCGGCGAAGTGCCCAATGCGCAAGACAAAGCCTTGGCTGAGCAGCTTGTCGCCAAGGTGGAAAATGTGCGCAGCATCGTCAACGAGCTGGCTGTGAGTGGCAACACCTCGCTCACGCAGCGTTCCTCGGATTCTTTGATTACGGGTCAGGTGAAAGCCTCTTTGGTCGATGCCAAAGACCTCTACGCCAACGCTTTTCGCGTGGTGACCGAGCGCGGCACTACCTACTTGATGGGCCGTGTGACCCAGCGCGAAGCCACCCGCGCGACCGAGATCGCGCGCGGTGTGAATGGCGTGCAAAAAGTAGTGCGAATCTTTGAAATCATTTCAGAAGAAGAGTTGATCAACACCTTGCCGCAAGCGCCCAAACCCGATGCTGCGCCCAAGCAGCCTATGAGTCCAGGCGGCTAGCCCGCCTGAAAGCGCGCAAGGCTTGTGGTGGCCTTGCGCGGAAATTTATAAGCGCTTAATCAAGCTCGACGTATCCCAGCGCTGGCCACCCATGGCTTGTACGTCGGCGTAGAACTGGTCGACTACGGCAGTCACTGGCAGGCGCGCACCGTTGCGCTTGGCTTCGTCCAGCACCAGCCCCAGGTCTTTGCGCATCCAGTCCACCGCAAAGCCAAAATCAAATTTGCCGTCCACCATGGTTTTGCCACGGTTGTCCATTTGCCAGCTTTGCGCTGCACCCTTGCCAATCACGTCGAGCACCTGCTTCATATCGAGCCCGGCTTTTTGGCCGAAGGCAATTGCTTCAGACAGGCCTTGTACCAAGCCTGCAATGGCGATTTGGTTGACCATTTTGGCCAGTTGTCCGGCCCCGCTCTCGCCCAGTTGGGTGAAGGCGCGGGCAAAAGCCATGGCTACCGGTTGCGCGGCAGCAAAGGCGGCGGTGTCGCCGCCGCACATCACAGTGAGCAGGCCGTTTTGCGCACCGGCTTGGCCACCCGAAACGGGTGCGTCAACAAACTGCAAGCCCTGGGCTTTGGCAGCGGCATAGAGTTCGCGTGCCACATTGGCCGAGGCCGTGGTGTGGTCGACAAAAATGGCACCAGGCTGCATGCCTGCAAAAGCGCCGTCAGCGCCGAGGGTGACTGAGCGCAAGTCGGCGTCGTTACCGACGCAGCAAAAAACCAGCTCGGCACCCAGCACCGCTTCACGCGGGGTGGCGGCATGCTTTGGCCCTGTAGTGCCCGTGTATTCTGCGCACCAAGCTACAGATTTCGTAGCAGTCCGGTTGTAGACGGTGACCTGGTGGCCAGCCAGCGCGAGATGGCCCGCCATGGGGTAGCCCATCACGCCCAGGCCCAAAAAGGCGAGTTTGCGGGAGGGGGTGGCTTCGTAATTTTTAGGATTGGTGCTTGGCATAATTTTCTCTAAACAATGGAAAGGTGCTCGGTTCCGGCGGCCAGGTCTTGGGTTCTGCCGCGCTGGCTATTAAGTTTAATTTGCAGGCGCAAGTCGTTCACCGAGTCGGCATTGCGCAATGCGTCTTCGTAGGTGATGGTGTTGGCCTCATACAGGTCAAACAGCGCTTGGTCAAAAGTCTGCATGCCAATGTTGCGGCTTTTTTTCATGATCTCTTTGACCTCGGACACATCGCCTTTGAAGATTAAATCGGCAATCAAGGGCGAGTTGAGCATCACTTCCACGGCAGCGGCACGGCCCTTGCCGTCTTGCATCGGAATCAGGCGCTGGGCAATCATGGCCTTGAGGTTGAGCGACAAGTCCATCAGCAATTGTTGGCGCCGCTCCTCGGGGAAGAAGTTGATGACGCGGTCCATCGCCTGGTTGGCGCTGTTGGCATGCCAGGTCGCCATGCACAGGTGGCCGGTTTCGGAAAATGCAATGGCGTGTTCCCTGGTTTCTCGGTCGCGGATCTCGCCCATCAAAATCAGGTCGGGCGCTTGGCGCAGGGTGTTTTTCAACGCAACCTCCCAGCTGTCAGTGTCCAGCCCGACCTCGCGCTGGGTAATGACGCAGTTCTTGTG
>CANFOR010000216.1 GCA_947448675.1 Betaproteobacteria bacterium | reverse complement strand
GGAAGAAAGTGATGGCAGTATGAACGCCACCAGCCTGCCCAGCGAGCCCAGCCCAGCTTTGCAAAGCCTGCTTTTGCACCACCACGTTGACCAATGCAATGCCGCCTACGCTGCAGCACTCGACGAGCGGCGTTTTAGTGATTGGCCCGCATTTTTTGCAGAAGATGCCCGCTACCAAGTGCAAGCCCGCGAAAATTTTGACCGTGGCCTGCCTCTGTGCCTGATGCAGCTGGAGTCGCGCGCCATGATGCAAGACCGCGTGTATGGCATTACACAAACCATTTACCACGCGCCGTACTACACCCGCCATGTGCTCAGCCCGACCCAGGTACTGGGCCAAACCAACGGGCTGGTGCACTGCCAAACCCATTACGCGGTGTTTCGCACCAAACCGGGCGATGCGAGTGAGGTCTACAACGTCGGCCGCTACATTGATCAATGGCAATATTTCGATGCAACGCTTAAATTAAAGTCACGTTGCGTGATTTATGACAGCGAAATGGTGCTTAATTCCCTGATTTACCCTATATAAGTCTAATCTGCATACCCCTAAAATTACTTAACAGCATGCAGCGCTGTTGAATACTTTTATTTCACATTGTTTTCTGTAGGGATGTATGCCAATTTCTTATTTTTTGAAAAATAGCGGCCAAAGTTTGTCGCATTGGGCGCTTGCGTCTTGCGCAGTGTGCATGTTGACAATGCCTGCGCAGGCGCAATCGCAATCCAATGCAGCTCCAAATCGGCAACAGGTCGGCAACGCACAGGGAGGTTTTGCCAAACAAGTCACGGTAGGAGGCTCCGCCTTGCAGCTCAATGGCTCGGGCATTCGCTACAAGGCCATCTTCAAGGTCTATAACATGGCCTTGTACACCAGCAGCAAGGTGGCCAGCGCTGAAGAAGCCATTGCCCTGCGCGGCTCCAAGCGACTGGACTTCGTGGCCTTGCGCGAGTTGCCTGGCACCGACTTAGGGGTGCTGTTTTTGCGCGGCATGAAAGACAACTCCCCAATCGAGCAAATCAATAAACACCTGGCCTCGTCGAACCGCTTGATCGAGATTTTCTCGGGACGCTCCAAGCTCATGCCTGGCGACACTTTTTCGATGGACTACTCGCCAGGCAAAGGCACGACCTTCTACATCCAAGGTGTGGCCCAAGGCGCGTCGGTGGGCGATGACGAATTTTTTGCCATGGTGCTGAAAATTTGGCTCGGCCCTATACCCGCCGATCACAAACTTAAAGACGCTTTGCTGGGCACTGCAGCCTAAAGTTATTGCGCCAAAGCGCTCAAATCTGGCCTGCTCGTAAAATGCAGGCATGGCCCTTGACCTTGCACATCTTTCTGCCTCCATTGGAGCGCTGGATCGCGCTCAGGGAATTTGTACGGATGCTCTAGGTTGGCAAGCACTCAGCCCCGCTGTACAAGAAGCTGTGCGCGCTGGTGTTATTCAAAGCTTTGAAGTGGCGTATGAGCAAAGTTGGAAGCTCATGCGCCGCTGGCTAGAACAAAACCCTATTGCTGGGGAAGCTTCCGGCGCGACGATGCGGCACATTTATCGTTTGGCGGCGAAGTCGGGATTGATTGACGACGTGGATTTATGGATGCAGTTCCACGATGCGCGCAATCGTACTTCTCACACCTATGACTGCAAAGTGGCTGAGGCAGTTTTTGCCTTGAGCCTGCGTTTTTTTTCCGAGGCCAAGCGCGTATTGGCAGCGCTGGAGGTGCGCAATGATTGACCTTGCACAGCAGCATTTGAATCAGGTACGCCAAATTTTGCTGGCCAAGCAACCCACCGTACCTGCCTTTGTATTTGGCTCTCGCGCCACTGGCAAAGCCAAGCCATTTTCGGATTTAGATTTGATGCTTAAGCCTGCGCAGGCCCTGAGTTGGCTGAATATGTGTGAGCTTCGCCAGGCCTTTGAAGACTCCACCCTGCCCATTACCGTGGATGTTCTGGATTGGAACGCTTGCAGCGATGGTTTCAAGCAAATGGTTGAGCCGCAGCTGCTGGCTTTAAGCTCAGCACCCTAGCTGCTGCGCACCCGCGCCAGCGGCGGGTTTTTGGCAAAGTAGCGGCGTATGCCGCGCATTACGGCGTCGGCCAATTGCTCTTGGTAGGCGTCGCTGCGCAGGCGCTGCTCTTCTTCGGGGTTGCTGATGAATGCGGTTTCGACCAGCACACTCGGAATGTCGGGCGCTTTGAGCACCGCAAAACCCGCTTGCTCGACGCTGCCCTTGTGCAGCTTGCCCACGCTGCCAATCTCACCCAGCATGGCCTTGCCCAGTTGCAAGCTGTCTTTGATCTGCGCGCTGGTGCTCATGTCGAGCAGGGCGCGTTGCACTTGCGCGTCTTTGGCCATCACGTTCAAGCCGCCCACCAAGTCGGCCTTGTTTTCTTTGTCGGCCATCCAACGCGCGGCGCTGCTCGACGCTCCCTTTTCGCTCAGCGCAAACACGCTGGCACCCCGTGCCTCGGGCGTGATGAAGGCGTCGGCATGGATGCTGACCAACAGGTCCGCCTGCACCTGGCGGGCCTTTTGCACCCGCACTTGCAGGGGCACAAAAAAGTCGGCGTCGCGGGTTAAATAGGCGCGCATCGAAAGCTGGCCTTGCGCTGTGTTGAGCACGGTGGCGTTGATGCGCTCGCGCAGGCGCAACGCAATTTGTAGCACGATGTCTTTCTCGCGCGTGCCCGCTGGGCCAGTAGCGCCCGGGTCTTCGCCGCCGTGGCCCGGGTCGAGTGCGATGACCACCAAGCGGTCGGTTTTGTCTCCTGCCTTGGCTGCAGGGCGCTCTGGTACTGCGTGGGCAGCTACTGTATTGGTAGCGCTTGGGGTGCTGGGAGCAACCCGGTTACCGCCTTGCTGGGCCATGAGTTCACCCAGCGGGTCGCTCGCTGGCGCACTGTCTTTCAAACGCTCGGCAATCAAAGCATCCAGCGGGTCGATGGGCTGGGCTGGGTAGAGGTCGAACACCAGCCGGTGCTGGTAGGCGGCTACGGGGGGCAGGCTGAACACTTGGGGCAGCACGGCCTGCTTGAGGTCGAGCACCAAGCGCACCACGCCGGGTGCGTTTTGCGCCGCGCGGATGCGGCTGATGAAAGGGTCGTCTGGCAAGACGCGCGCGATCAGCTCGCGCAGGGCGGGCAGCAGCTCGATGCCCTCAATGTCAACCGCCAAGCGCGGCGGGCTGGCCACAAAAAATTGTTTGGCCACCAAGGCCGTGTCTGACTCTATGGTCACCCGCGTGTAGTCTTGCGCTGGCCAAACCCGCACCGCCACGATGCTCGCGCCCCAGGCCAGTTCGCGCGCGCCCAGCAGCAAGACCACGCTGCCCGTTTGCAGCAAAGCCCGGCGTCGCAGGGTTTGGGCAAGGGGTTTTTTAGCAGCAGGGCTTTTCATCGCAAACAGGCCAGCAAAGCCACGCCCGTTGCCGTGCCTGCGCACAATTGCACGCTGCGTGCTTCGCTTGCCAGTACTTCAATTTTGATAGCTAGATCCGCAGGCGGGACGTGCGCTGCAGCCTTTTCTGGCCATTCGGCCAGCTTGAGGCCTGGGCTGGCAAAAATGTCGCGAAAGCCCGCGTCTTCCCACTCACGTGGGTCGTTGAAGCGGTAAAAATCAAAATGCCAAATGTTGAAATTGGGCAGGCTATAGGGCTCGACCACGGTGTAGGTTGGGCTCTTCACCCGGCCCGGCACGCCCAGGGCGCGCAGCAGGTGGCGCACCAAGCTGGTTTTGCCTGCGCCCAGCTCGCCGTGCAGCTCCACATAGGCATTGCGCAGCGCAGGGCGTGCGGCCAGTTGCTGGGCAAACTGCTCGGCAAAGGCCTGGGTGTCGGCCTCGCTGCGCCACAGCAGGCTGCGGCTTTCTACAATCGGTGCATGCATGACAAGGGTTTTTTCAACGGCGTTCTCGATGGCGTTCATTTGGTTTCGCAAGTCGGCCAATGGGGCCGTGAGCTTGGATTCTCCCAAATTGGCGTGGCCGGGGTGGATTTGTCTTGCGCCGAGCCCGGTTTGGCTGCGTGGTTAGAGCGTGGCTTTCATGGCAGCATGCACTACATGGCCGCGCACGGCATGCGCCGCGCCCGCCCCGCCGAGCTGGTGCCCGGCACGCAAAGCGTCATCACCGCGCGCATGGACTACCTGCCCAGCGCCACGCCCGAGGGCTGGCAGGGTATGGAGTGGGCGCGCCTGCAGCGCCCCACAGAAGGCGTGGTCTCGCTCTACGCGCGGGGCCGCGACTACCACAAGGTGCTGCGCAGCCGGCTGCAAAAACTCGCCGACAAAATAGCCGCGCAGCTCGGCCCGCTGGGCTACCGCGTGTTCACCGACTCGGCGCCCGTGTTAGAGGCTGAGCTGGCTGTGCAAAGCAGCCAAGGCTGGCGCGGCAAACACACCTTGGTGCTCAACCGCCAAGCCGGTTCGATGTTTTTTTTGGGCGAGATTTATGTGGACTTGGCCCTGCCTGCGACCCATCACGATTTTTCTATAGCCACAAAAAATGTAGCTGCTCACGCACAATCTACGGGTGTTGCAGGCATTTCTATCCACAAAGAAGAGCGTGAGAGCGCGACCCAAGGCAGCTGCGGTAGCTGCAGCGCCTGCATCACGGTTTGCCCCACGCAGGCCATCGTGGCCCCCTACCAGCTCGACGCGCGGCGCTGCATTTCGTACCTGACCATCGAGCACGCCGGGCCGATTCCGCCGCAGCTGCGCCCGCTGATGGGCAACCGCATCTACGGCTGCGACGACTGTCTCGCGGTGTGTCCGTGGAATAAATTTGCGCAACAGGGACGCGAGGCCAGGCTCGCCGCCCGGGACGTTGCCCGCGCGCCCATGCTTGCGGATCTCGTGCAGCTTG
>CANFOR010000215.1 GCA_947448675.1 Betaproteobacteria bacterium | reverse complement strand
GTCGCACCAAAAACTCCAATAGCCTTTCCAGTCTTTGGGAATGTCGCTTTCTTTAAATCCCGATTCGGCCAGCATGTCTTTCCAGTACTGGATGTGCATGGTTTGCTGCTTGAGCGGAAAGGCGTAGTAAGCGCGGGTCTGCGCTTTGTCATTGAACAAGAACGTGGTCTCAACCGTGTTGGGTGCGAACTTGGCACGCATCGGGCTGATGACGCTGCTGATGTCTTCGAGCTTGCCGTCAAAAGCCCATTTGGCAGTGACTTGAAAGTCGTACACATCGGCATAGGCCACATCGGGTGGGTTGCCAGAGTCGAGGGCAGCAACCGTCTTGGGAATCATGTCTTGAATTGGGTACTGCGAGAGCTCAACTTTCACACCCTTATGCTTGGCTTCGTACTTTTTGATCGCATCAAAAAGTGCTTGGTCTTCTGCAGGGTAAAAGCCCTTAACCCACCACACCGTCAGCTTTTCTTGTGCCGATGCTGAGCCCGCAGCCAACAGGCCTGCGGCCAACATACTGGCGATTAAAAGTTTCTTTGCTGTCATTGCTTGTCTCCTGTAAAAATCAAAAACCACCGTAACACTTGCACCTGGCTACGCCGCTTTCAGGCGCACAGGCGGCTGACTGAGCTTGGGCAAACGCTTGCGCGAACCCAGCACCTTTTCAATGTCGCTACTGGCGCCATCAATCAGTTTGAGAATCGCCTTCTCGGCCTTGGTAGGCGAGCGAGCAATCACCGCGTCGAGCACGTCGCGGTGCATTTGCAAAGAGCTGGCAGGGCCATTTTTGCGGCTGGTAGAAATTTCAAAACTGGTGCGCAGCAAGGCGCTCAGCGCCTTGCTCATTTGCACCAACAAACGGTTGCGCGAGGCGCGCAGCAGGCCTTGGTGAAAGCGCAGGTCAAAGCTGACATAGTCGCCGCCATGCTCTACCGCTTGCTTCATGCCCGCAAAGGCGGATTCAATTTCTTGAATGTCTTGCGCCACGGCGCGTTCGGCAGCGAGCTTGACTGCAGCAGGCTCCACCACCCGGCGCAGCTCTTGCAAGTCGCGCAAAAAATCGGCCCCAAGGCCAATTTTGGACTGCCAGGCAATCACGTCAGGGTCGAACCAGTTCCATTGCTCGGCAGGCAGCACATGGGTGCCCACCTTGGGACCGGTGTGCACCAAGCCTTTGGCTACCAATGACTTGATGGATTCGCGCACCACGGTGCGGCTCACACCTAACTCAGCGCACAGCAAGGGCTCGGGCGGCATGGCGACGCCAACCGCATAGCGCCCAGCCACAATGGCCTCGCCAAGCCAGTCTACAGTGCTGCCGTGTACGTTTTTCATCATGTTTCAGGCTGTTTAAGCTACTATCATATGATGATTGAAATGCTCTGACGCTAGGATAAACCCGGCCTAGATTGGACTCGCTAGTGTTTGTTTAGCTGCATTCAGGCACCGGACTCAGGGCTGACTGGCCGGCAAAATACGCTTGCAAATTTCCAAAGGCCAACGCCCCCATGGCGGCACGGGTTTGCACCGTAGCGCTGGCCATGTGCGGGGTCAACACCACGTTGTCTAAGGCATAAAAACCCGAGGGGACATTGGGTTCGTTCTCGTACACGTCGAGACCTGCACCGGCAATGCGTTTTTCTTGCAAGGCCAAGAGCAAGGCCACTTCGTCCACCACCGAGCCACGCGCGACATTGATCAAGTAGCCCTTGGGCCCCAGTGCGTTGAGCACCTCGGCATTGACGAGCCCCTTGGTCGCCGCACCGCCCGGCGTGATGGCGACAAGGTAGTCCACCTCTGCGGCCAAAGCGGCTGCGCTGGCAAAGTAGGGGTAAGCGCAGTCGGCTTTGGGCGTGCGCGCGTGGTAGGCGATGCGCATGCCAAAGGCCTCGGCCCGTTTGGCAATGGCCCCACCAATACGCCCTAAGCCAACAATGCCCAAACGCGCGCCGGACATCTTGCTGGCCAGAGGCATCGGCCCGCTGGGCCATTTGCCAGCGCGCACATATTGGTCGGCCTGCGGAATGCGCCGGGCGATGCTGAGCATCAGGGCGATGGCCAGGTCGGCCACGTCGTCGTTCAGCACATCGGGCGTGTGGGTGACCATGATACCGCGCTCTTTGGCTGCAGCCATGTCCACCCCGTCGTAGCCCACGCCAAAGACGGAGATGATTTGCAAAGCGGGCATTTGCTCCATCAGCGCGCGCGGCACCTTGGCCTCGCCACTGGCGGCAATCGCGCGAATGCGCGGTGCAGCTAAGGCAAAGGCGGTGGGGTCTTGCTCATGCAAGCGGTCGAGCAGGCTAAAGTTTTCGCTCAAGGTTTGCAGGTAGGCGGGAGGCAGTTTGTTGGTAACAGCCAGTACTTCAGGTTTTTGTTCGGGTTTGTCCATAGTGCTCTCGCGGTAAAAAAAATAACGCTTTGGTGTTTTGATATTACGATAGAAACACTAATAGCTTCAACCTTGGCAAACCGCACCATGACCACACCTCCCCGCAAAAAAGCTTCAGAACTGCGCAGCCAACAATGGTTTGGCCGCCAAGACCGCGACGGTTTCGCCTACCGCAGCTGGGTCAAAGGCAAAGGCGTGCCGCACGACCAGTTTGACGGCCGCCCCGTCATTGGCATTTGCAACACCTTTAGCGAGCTCACGCCCTGCAACAGCCACTTTCGCACCTTGGCCGAGCAGGTGAAAATTGGTGTGTATGAAGCGGGCGGCTTCCCGCTCGAATTCCCCGTCATGAGCCTGGGCGAGACCATGCTTCGCCCCACCGCCATGCTCTACCGAAACCTGGCCAGCATGGACGTTGAGGAGTCGATTCGTGGCAACCCCATCGACGGCGTGGTACTGCTCATGGGCTGCGACAAAACCACCCCCAGTTTGCTAATGGGCGCCTCTAGCGTCGACCTGCCGACCATTGGCGTGAGCGGCGGCCCCATGCTCAACGGCAAATGGCGTGGCCAGGAGCTTGGCAGCGGCACCGGCGTGTGGAGCATGAGCGAGCAAGTGCGCGCTGGTACGCTGAAACTGCAAGACTTTTTTGAGGCCGAGAGCTGCATGCACCGCAGCCATGGTCACTGCATGACCATGGGCACGGCCAGCACCATGGCCAGCATGGTCGAGGCGCTGGGCATCGGCCTGCCCGGCAACGCCGCCTACCCTGCAGTCGATGGGCGGCGCAATGTGCTGGCCCGCGCTGCGGGGCGACGCATTGTCGAGATGGTGCACACCGACCAAAAAATCTCACAGGTGCTGACCCGCGAGGCTTTTGAAAATGCCATTCGCACCCTGGCCGCTATTGGCGGCAGCACCAATGCCGTTATTCACCTGATTGCCATCGCGCGCCGCCTTGGCCTGCAGTTGACCATTGACGACTTTGAGCGCCTGGGCAGCGAGCTGCCCTGCTTGGTGAACCTGCAGCCCTCGGGCGAGCACCTGATGGAAGACTTTTGCTACGCCGGTGGCCTGCCCGTGGTGATGAAAGAAATCGCCCATCTGCTGCACACCGACATCGTCACCGCGAGCGGCAAAACCGTGGCCGAGAACTTTGCCGACGCCGTCAACTACGACCCACGCGTGATCAAAACCTTTGCCGCACCCTTTAAAGAAAAGGCCGGCATTGCCATTTTGCGCGGCAACCTAGCGCCCCGCGGTGCGGTCATCAAGCCCAGCGCCGCCACACCCGCGCTGATGGTGCACACCGGCCGCGCCGTGGTGTTTGAAGACAGCACCGACTTCCATAAACGTATTGATGACGAGGCCCTGGACGTCGACGAAACCTGCATCTTGGTGCTCAAAAATTGTGGCCCAAAGGGCTATCCTGGCATGGCCGAAGTGGGCAATATGCCCCTGCCGCCCAAGGTGTTGCGCAAAGGCATTACCGACATGGTGCGCATCAGCGACGCGCGCATGAGCGGCACCGCCTACGGCACCGTGGTGCTACACACCACGCCCGAAGCCGCCGCCGGTGGCCCCCTAGCAATTGTGCAAAACGGCGACATGATCGAACTCAATGTGCCGCAGCGCAAACTGCAATTGCTCATTAGCGACGCCGAGTTGGCCCGCCGCATGGCCCTGTGGAAGGCCCCTGAGCCGCCGCTATCGTCGGGCTACTGGAAGCTGTATGTAGACCATGTGCTGCAAGCCGACGAAGGCGTAGATCTGGATTTTTTGGTCGGCATGCGCGGCGCTTTTGTACCCAAAGACAACCATTAGCCATTACAGCAGCAGCTATGAAATCTATAGCTGCTAACGCATAGCCAGAGTGTTTTTAAGGTATTTTTACCTGATAAAAAACCCGCTAAAACTAGCGCCCTAGGGAGTACGGCTAACCGAAGTAGGCTTACATCTGCGGAAGATTAGCTGTTTGTACTGGAACGACTTTTTTGTTTTTTAGCCACTCTTCCACCACATCCCACACGGGTGGGCCTGCATGTTTGCTGGCCTCTTGCACGGGTGCCCAGCCTGCCACTTTGTAGCTTTTGCTCGCTTGGATAGGCTTGCCTGCCAAACGCATATTGGAAATGCGTGAACCGGCTTTGGCTTGGATGTCCAATGCATATTGCAGGCCGCCCACACGCACCATGTCGCCGCCCTGTTGGTAGTACGGGTCGGGGTTGAACAGGTTGTCGGCCACGTCTTCTAGGATTGACTTCAACGTGTCGCCCGTCATGTCTGTTAAGGTAGTCCAGGGGTAGGTGATCGCGGTTTGGTCCATCACATGTTCACGCGTAATGGCTTGGCCCGGCAACAGCGTGGTGCCCCAGCGAAAGCCAGGCGATAAGGCAATCTCTGCGCCGCGCACATCCATCAGGGCCTGCAAGATCAATTGGTCAAAAGTGCCATTGAAGTTGCTGCGCCGATACAAAAGCCCATCGGTTACCGCCAGCTTTTCTTCGAGGCG
>CANFOR010000214.1 GCA_947448675.1 Betaproteobacteria bacterium | reverse complement strand
GGTGGCCTTCGAGTGGGAAACGCCCGACGTGTTTGAGTCCACCCGTGGTATCTCGACCGACAGCATCAGCGACGGCGTTTTTGCCTCCACCATCCAAGCCGGCGGCATTGACGGCCCCATCGAAGAC
The DNA here is from genome assembly GCA_947448675.1 of Betaproteobacteria bacterium. Taxonomy (GTDB): domain Bacteria; phylum Pseudomonadota; class Gammaproteobacteria; order Burkholderiales; family Burkholderiaceae_C; genus CANFOR01. Next base: position 4,785 of record CANFOR010000214.1, on the reverse strand, counting down.
CTTGATGACGACGCTATCGAGCGCTCGATTGCCGAGATCAACGAAGCCATCAAACGCTCGGCAGCCAAGAAAATCTAATGCGCATTCACCGCCAAGCCAACCAACTGCGCCCCGTGCGCATCACCCGCCACTACACCATCCACGCCGAGGGCTCGGTGCTGATCGAGTTCGGTGCCACCAAGGTGCTGTGCACCGCCAGCGTCGAAGAGAAAGTGCCCGGCCACAAAAAAGGCAGCGGCGAGGGCTGGGTCACGGCTGAATACGGCATGCTGCCGCGCGCAACCCACACCCGCAGCGACCGCGAAGCCGCACGCGGCAAGCAAAGTGGCCGCACGCAAGAAATCCAGCGCCTGATCGGCCGCTCGCTGCGCGCCGTATTCGACTTGAAAAAATTGGGTGAGCGCACCATCCACCTCGACTGCGACGTGCTGCAAGCCGACGGCGGCACGCGCACCGCCAGCATCACCGGTGCGTATGTGGCCGCATGCGACGCAGTGAGCAGCCTGATCGCTTCTGGCAAGCTCAGCGCCTCGCCCATCACCCAGGCGGTGGCCGCTATTTCCGTAGGCATGCTGCAGGGCCAGGCCCTGCTCGATTTGGAATACACCGAAGACTCGGCCTGCGACACCGACATGAACGTGGTCATGACCGGCGCGGGCCATTTTATTGAAGTGCAGGGCACGGCCGAAGGCGCTGCCTTTAGCCGCGCCGAGATGGACGCGCTGCTGGCCTTGGCCGAGCAAGGTATTGCCGAGCTGGTGGTTTTGCAGCAGCAAGCACTACAAAAATAATAGCTGCCTACGCATATTCTGCGCGCCTCTCTGGCCTTTTTACCTATGAAATTGGTGCTCGCATCGAACAACGCAGGCAAACTCGCTGAGCTGCAAGCCCTGTTTGCGCCCCTGGGCGTAGCGCTGATCGCCCAGGCCAGTTTGGGCATTGGCGAGGCCGAAGAGCCCTTTCACACCTTTGTCGAAAACGCGCTGGCCAAAGCCCGCCACGCTGCCCAACTGAGCGGCTTGCCAGCCCTGGCCGACGACGCGGGCCTGTGCGTCGACGCTTTTGGCGGCCAGCCCGGTGTGGACACGGCGTTTTACGCCACCCGCTTTGGCTATGCCAAGAGCGACTCTAACAATGTGCGCGCGCTGCTGGAGCAAATGGCCCCGCACACCAACCGCCGCGCGACCTTGGTCAGCACACTGGTGGCGGTGCGCAGCGCGCAAGACCCCGAGCCCCTCATCGCTGTAGGCCGCGCCGTTGGCGAAATCACGCGTGAACCCATGGGTGACAACGGTTTTGGCTTCGACCCCGTGCTCTACCTGCCCCAGTTTGGCAAAACCTTTGCCCAGCTGCCGGTGCAAGTGAAGAACGCCCACAGCCACCGTGGCAAGGCCGCGCAGCAGATGCTGGTGCTGATGCGCGAGCATTGGCTGTAAATGGCCAGCATTCCGCCCCTGCGCGCCGAACCTGGCGCGCTGCAAACCGCCACCGCGCACGGCATCCAACACTACATGCGTCCCGGCACTTTGCAGCTGCAGGCCCTGCCCCCGTTGGCCCTGTATGTGCACTTGCCCTGGTGCATTCGCAAATGCCCGTACTGCGACTTCAACTCGCACGAGAACAAAGGCGAGCTGCCCGAGGCCGCTTACCTCGACGCGCTGAGGGCCGACTTAGAGGCTGCGCTGCCGCTCATATGGGGCCGCAGCGTGCACAGCATTTTTATTGGTGGTGGCACGCCGAGTTTGTTTTCGCCGCAGGGCATTGACCGTTTGCTGGGCGACATTCGCGCGCGCCTGCCCTTAGATGCCGACTGCGAGATCACCCTAGAGGCCAACCCCGGCACCTTTGAGAAAGACCGCTTTCGCGCCTTTCGTTCAGCGGGTGTGACCCGCCTGTCGATTGGCGTGCAAAGCTTCAACGACGCGCATCTGCAAGCCTTGGGCCGCGTGCACGACCGCGCCCAAGCCATTGCCGCGGTAGCGGAAGCCGCGCAGGCGTTTGACACCTTTAACCTCGACCTGATGTACGCGCTGCCTGGTCAAACGCTACAAAATTGTGAGCAAGATACGCTTACTGCGCTTAGCCTTTCGCCTAAACATATCTCGATCTACCACCTGACCATCGAGCCCAACACGGTGTTTGCCAAGTTCCCGCCGGTGGTGCCCGAAGACGACCTGGCCTACGCCATGCTTGACCGCATCACCGAGCTGACCACGCAAGCAGGCCTGGCGCGCTACGAGGTCTCGGCCTATGCGCGCGAGGGCCACCGCTGCTGGCACAACCTCAACTACTGGCAGTTTGGCGACTACCTTGGCATCGGCGCTGGCGCACACAGTAAGCTCAGTTTTGCCCACCGCGTGGTGCGCCAGGTGCGCTTTCGCGAGCCGCGCCTGTACATGGAAAAGGCGCTGGCGGGCCAGGCCGTCACGCAAGACAGCGAAGTGCCGCGCAGCGAGCTGCCCTTTGAGTTTGCGCTCAACGCCTTGCGCCTGCGCGAAGGCTTCACCCTGCAGCAGTTCACCGAACGCACCGGTCTGCCTGTTACCGCCATCCAAAGTGCGCTGGCGCAGGCCGAAGCCAAAGGTTTGATCGAACGCGACTTCGCCCGCGTGCGTCCGACCGAGCGCGGCTTTGATTTTTTAAGCGACCTGCAGGCACTGTTTCTGGCGGACTGAAACCGGGAGCGTCCTCTGTGTCCGGCTGTTCAAGTCCTGTGTCGCCACTTTGGCACGCTAGCGCGTTGTAGGTCTATGGGCTGTGCTCCCATACTTTTGAACCACTGGAGATTGCTATGAACTTCAAAGCCTTGCTTGCCATTGCTGCCCTGGGTATTTGCGGTGCCGTTTTGGCCCAAACGGCAGCCCCTGCTGCTCCTGCCCTCAGCCCTAGCGCTGCGCCTCAAGTTGCCGACAAAGCCAGCGCCCAATCCAGCCCGGCTCAGCCCAAGCAAGTGCGCGCACCCGTAAGCCGCGCCAGCAAAGCCGTGCGCAAGATCAAACACCAAGACAAAGCCGTAGCGCCCGCTGCGAAGTAAGGACGGAGGGAAATCTCATGTGGGCAACCGAATGCAGAGAACGCCCAACTTACGCGAATGACATGAAAAGAAAACCAAAATTCAATTTTATTTTTTTGGCTGTTCTTTTGCGTTCTTCGCAGGTTTTCGTGTCCTCTGCGTCTGGCTCTTGGACCCGGGTTTAGTCCAATTTTGCCCCTGATCGCTGGATGATCGGGGCCCATTTGGCTGACTCGTCGGCGATGAGTTTGGCCAATTGTTCGGGCGCACCGCCCACCGCGTCGAGCCCTGCGCTGGCAAGGCGCTCTTTTACCTGCGGGTCGGCCAGGGCGGCATTGAGCGCGGCGTTGATGCGCTCGACCACGGCGCGCGGCGTGCCGGCGGGTACCAGCACACCGTTCCAGGCTAGGGCTTCAAAATTTTTCAGCTCGGCAATGCCGCTCTCGGCCACGGTGGGCACATCGGGCAGCAGGGCGTAGCGTTGGCGGCTGGTCACGGCCAGGGCCTTGATGCGGCCCGCCTTGAGCTGGGGCAGCACCACGGTGGGCACGGTCGCAATGAGCTGGGTGTCGCCCGCCACCGTGGCCAGCATGGCCGGCGGGCTGCCGTTGAAGGGAATGTGCACGGCGTAGCTACCGCTGAGTAGCTTGAGGTATTCCATCGTCAAATGCGAAGAGCTGCCATTGCCCACCGAGGCGTAGTTGTACTGGCCCGGCTTGGCGCGCAGCGCGGCCAGCATTTCCTTGACGTTGCTGGCTGGGAAGCTGGCCGTGGCGGCGATCACATTGGGCTGCGAGCTGGTAACCATCACCGGCAACAAATCTTTCTGCGGGCTGTAGGGCAGACGTGGGTAGAGGTGGGGCCCATAGGCCAGCGGCCCGTTGTACGACAGCACCCAGGTGTGGCCGTCGGGCGCCGACTTGGCCACTTCATTCGTGCCCACCGTGCCGCCTGCCTGTGGGCGGTTGTCGATCACGATGGGTTGGCCCAGCGTGTTTTGCAAGTTGCCCTGCATGCTGCGCGCGATCACGTCGAGCGAAGAGCCTGCCGGTGCCACCACCACCCAGCGTATCGGCTTACTAGGAAAATTTTGCCCAGCAGACTGGGCAAAAGTGGCTGTAACGCCCGTATTTATTGCGTAGCCAGCTATTAAAAGTATAGCAGCGCGACGCAATATGTGCTTACGCTGGGGCTGCTTCATACGCGCGCCTTGTCGGCTTCGGTGGTGAAGGAGTCGGCAAAAAAGGCCTCTTCGGGCAGGCCTGCGCGCCGCGCAAAGTCGGCCCGTGCCGAGTCCACCACAATGGGCGCGCCGCAGGCATATACCTCGTGGCCCGACAAGTCGGCAAAGTCTTGCAGCACGGCCTGGTGCACAAAGCCGGCGCGGCCCGTCCACGCGTCTTCGGGCAAGGCGTCGGACACCACAGGCACGTAGCGCAAGTTGGGCATCAGGGCGAGCTGCAGCTGCACCCAATCGTGCAGATACAAGTCGGTTGGCCGCCGCCCGCCCCAGTACAAAACAGCAGGGCGCGCAATGGCCTTGCGCTGCATGTGTTCGAGCACCGCCTTGATGGGCGCAAAGCCCGTACCCGAGGCCAAGAAAACAATGGGCTTGCGCGACTCTTCGCGCAAAAAGAAACTGCCAAAAGGGCCTTCGATGCGCAAGATTTCTTTCTCTTTCATCGCGCCAAACACGTGGTCTGTGAACTTGCCACCTGGCATGTGGCGCAGGTGCAACTCGATCTGGTTTGGGGCTGCAGGGCTTGCTGCTT
>CANFOR010000213.1 GCA_947448675.1 Betaproteobacteria bacterium | reverse complement strand
CTGCTCAAAGCCTTGGTGGGCATTGCCCGCGAGCACGGCTTGGTGCTCTTGGCCGACGAGGTCTATGACAAAGTGCTCTATGACGGCAACCAGCACACAGCCATTGCCAGCTTGTCCACCGACGTGCTCACGCTCACCTTCAACAGCTTGAGCAAAAGCTACCGCTCTTGCGGCTACCGCGCGGGTTGGATGGTGGTCTCGGGCGACAAAAAATCGGCCAGCGACTACATCGAAGGCCTGAACATGCTCAGCAATATGAAGCTGTGCTCCAACGTACCCGGCCAATGGGCGATTCAAACCGCGCTGGGCGGCTACCAAAGCATCAACGACCTGGTTGGCGAAGGGGGGCGCTTGCGCCGCCAGCGCGACCTGGCCTTTGAACTCATCACTGCCATTCCCGGTGTGAGCTGCGTCAAGCCACAGGCCGCGCTCTATATGTTCCCGCGCCTCGACCCCGCGGTCTATCCCATCAACGACGACCGCCAATTTTTCTTAGAGCTGCTGCGCGAAACCCGCGTGATGTTGGTGCAGGGCACAGGCTTTAACTGGCCACAGCCCGACCACTTTCGCATTGTGTTTTTACCGCATGAAGACGACCTGCGCGAGGCCATTGGGCGCATTGCAAAGTTCTTAGAAAGCTATCGTAATCGTAGCGCTCTACGCTGATTCCGCCTGGGTTTCCAGGCCTTTTTACTCTGAAAATAGACGATGAAACCGATCCAAGTAGGCCTTTTAGGCATAGGCACCGTAGGCAGTGGCACCTTTGCCGTTTTGCAGCGCAACCAAGAAGAGATCACGCGCCGCGCGGGCCGTGGCATTGCCATCACCATGGTGGCCGACCTCGACGTAGCCCGCGCTAAAAGCATTGTGGGCGAGGGTGTGCAGGTGGTGGCCGACGCCCGTGCGGTGATTGCCAACCCCGAGATTGACATCGTCATTGAACTGATCGGCGGCTACGGCATCGCCAAAGCCTTGGTGTTAGAGGCCATTGCCGCTGGCAAACATGTGGTCACGGCCAACAAAGCCTTGCTGGCCCTGCACGGCACCGAGATTTTTGCGGCCGCTTCGGCCCAGGGTGTGATGGTGATGTTTGAGGCCGCGGTGGCCGGTGGCATCCCCATCATCAAGGCTTTGCGCGAGGGCTTAACCGCCAACCGCATCCAGTGGATCGCGGGCATCATCAATGGCACCACCAATTTCATCTTGAGCGAGATGCGCGACAAGGGCCTAGACTTTGCCGTGGTGCTGCAAGAAGCGCAGCGCCTGGGCTACGCCGAGGCCGACCCGACGTTTGACATTGAAGGCGTAGATGCCGCGCACAAAGCCACGCTGATGGCCTCCATCGGCTTTGGCATCCCCGTGCAGTTTGACAAAGCCTATGTCGAAGGCATCACCCAGCTCACCGCCACCGACATCACCTACGCAGAGCAACTGGGTTACCGCATCAAGCTTTTGGGCATTGCCAAGCGCCGGGAGATGAAAGATTCGGCAGGATCGCCCGCTGCCGAAGGCATCGAGCTGCGCGTGCACCCCACCCTGGTGCCCATCAAACGCCTGATCGCCAACGTCGAAGGCGCAATGAACGCCGTCATGGTGCATGGCGACGCGGTCGGCACCACGCTGTACTACGGCAAAGGCGCGGGCAGCGAGCCCACCGCCAGCGCGGTGATTGCCGACCTGGTTGACATCACCCGCATGCACAGCGCCACTGCCGCCCAGCGCGTGCCCGCCTTGGCCTTCCAGCCTGGCTCGATGAACAACATGCCGGTGCTGCCCATGGGCGAAGTGGTCACCGCCTACTACCTGCGCCTGCGCGTCGCCGACGAGGCGGGTGTGCTGGCGCAAGTCACCGGCATCTTGGCCAGCTCGGGCATCAGCATCGACGCGGTGCTGCAGCGCGAAGCCGATGAAGTCGGCGGCGAAGGCGCAACCTCCACCGACCTCATCATCCTCACCCACGACTGCGTTGAATCCAACATGAACGCCGCCATGGCGCAGATGCAGGCTGTGAAGAGCGTGCTCGCGCCGATTGTGCGGATCCGCAAAGAAGAGTTGGCCTGATGCAATACCTCTCTACCCGCGGCCACCCCGAGCGCAAACGCTTTTGCGCCATCCTCCTCGAAGGCCTGGCGCCCGACGGCGGCTTGTACCTGCCCGAGCACTACCCACAAGTGAGCAGCGAGACGCTGGCGCGCTGGCGCGGCCTAGCTTACGCCGACTTGGCCTTTGAAATTTTGTCGCTCTACATTGACGACATTCCCGCTGCCGACTTGCGCGCCCTGTGCCACAAGACTTACACGGCGCAGGTGTTTGGCACGGCGCAGATCGTGCCGCTGAAAAAACTCGGCGATGCTATTTATTTGGAAGCACTGTCTAACGGCCCGACGCTGGCTTTCAAAGACATGGCCATGCAATTGCTGGGCAATTTGTTTGAATACGAACTGGCGCGGCGCGGCGAAGAACTGAACATTTTGGGTGCTACCAGTGGCGACACCGGCAGCGCTGCCGAGTACGCCATGCGTGGCAAAAAAGGCGTGCGCGTGTTCATGACCTCGCCCGCAGGCCGCATGAGCCCCTTCCAGCAGGCGCAAATGTTCAGCCTAATGGACGAGAACATCCACAACATTGCCGTAGACGGCGTGTTCGACGACTGCCAAGACATGGTCAAGGCCGTCTCGAACGACTTGGAGTTCAAGCGCCGCTACAAAATTGGCACGGTGAACTCGATCAACTGGGCGCGGCTCTTGGCGCAGGTGGTGTATTACTTTGCGGGCTACTTCCAGGCCACGTCGAAGGATTCAGAAAAAGTGAGCTTCGCCGTCCCCAGCGGCAACTTCGGCAATGTCTGCGCGGGCCATGTGGCGCGCATGATGGGCCTGCCCATTGCGCAACTGGTGGTCGCCACCAACGAGAACGACGTGCTCGACGAGTTCTTTCGCACCGGTGTCTACCGGGTGCGCGGCAGCGCCGACACGCACGAGACCTCTAGCCCGTCGATGGACATCTCTAAAGCCAGTAACTTCGAGCGCTTTGTGTTCGACCTGCTGGGCCGCGACGGCGCGCAGTGCAAAGCCCTGTTTGAAGGCGCACTAGGCAGCAGCGGACAGTTTGATTTAAGCGCCGATCCGCGCTTTGCCCAGGCCGCCACGCGCTATGGTTTTAAGAGCGGCAATAGCACGCACAGTCAGCGTTTGCAGACCATTCGCTGCACTTTTGCAGAACACGGCGTGCTGCTGGATCCGCACACCGCCGACGGCCTGAAGGTGGCGCGCGAGCACCTGCAGCCCGGCGTGCCCATGGTTGTTTTAGAAACCGCGCTGCCGATTAAATTTGCCGCGACCATCGTCCAAGCCCTGGGCCGCGAGCCTGAGCGCCCGCCGCAGTTTGCCGGTATCGAGGCCCTGCCCAAGCGCGTGCTCAGCATGCAGGCCGACGCTGAGGCGGTGAAGGCCTACATAGCCAAAAACTGCCCTCAGCCATGCATGTAGTCGGCTTTGCGGGCTACTCGGGTTCGGGCAAAACCACCTTGGTCGAGCAGCTGATTGCCGAGCTAAGAAACGCCGGTCTGCGCGTGGCCGTCATCAAGCACGCCCACCATGCGTTTGAGATCGACCATGCGGGCAAAGACAGCTACCGGCATCGCCAAGCCGGGGCGCACGAGGTGCTGATCGCGTCGAGCAAACGCCAAGCCTTGATCCGTGAGTTTGCCCAGCCCGTGCAGCACAATGTGCACGCTCTGATCGCCCAGCTCGACGCGGGCACCGACTGGGTGCTGGTCGAGGGCTTTAAGCAAAGCGACCTGCTCAAGCTGGAGATCTGGCGTGCCGGTGCCACCGACCGTCCCGCGCTCTACCCCGAAGACGACTTCATCGTCGCCATCGCCACGGACAGCCCGACCCAGTTACCCCAAGCCACCCAGCGCCCAGTGCTCGACTTGAACCATGCCAGCGGCGTGGCCACTTGGTTGCAGGGCAATAGCGCGCGCTTTGCTTACCAAGCCGAGCACTACCACGCCGCTTAAACTGTCAAGCCACGCCCACAACGCATACCCAGCGCCCAACCAGCGCCCAAGCCCTTCAAAGCCACTTAAACGCCCTACAAGCCCGCGCATGACCGCACCCAGCCCAACCCCGCCACCGGCCTCCCCAGGCCCCGTCCGCGCCCCTTTAATGCCCTTGGAAGAGGCCTTGCAGCGCTTGCTGGCCCAGGCCGCGCCTCTGGGCCGCTCAGAGAGCGTCTCGTGCTTCGAGGCCGATGGCCGGGTTTTGGCGCAAGACGTGGTCTCTGGCCTGCAAGTGCCGCCGCACGACAACAGTGCCATGGACGGCTACGCCGTACGCTGCGCTGATGTACCCCAGGCGGGCACGGTGTTGCAGGTGACGCAGCGTATCCCGGCGGGCAGCACCGGCAAGGCATTGGAGCCGCTCAGCGCCGCGCGCATTTTTCCCGGCGCGCCCATTCCGCCCGGGGCCGACGCCGTGCTCATGCAAGAAGACTGCGAAGTGGTCAACGAATGCGAGGGCGGGGTGCGTGTGAATGTGCTGCCCCAGCTCGGCCAGCACATTCGGCGCAGCGGCGAAGACGTTTACAAAGGTTTCTTGGTGCTATTAAAAGGAGAGCGCCTTACGCCCGCCAGCATTGGCTTAGCGGCCAGTGTTGGCCTGGCCAGCCTGCAAGTGGCGGCGCGTCCCCGGGTGGCTTTGTTCTCTACGGGTGACGAGCTGGTCATGCCCGGCAGCGTAGCCCCGCAAGACATGCCGCCCGGCGCCATCTACAACTCCAACCGTTTCTTTTTGCGCGCCCTGCTGCAGCGCCTGGGCTGCGAAGTGACCGACATGGGCATCGTGCCTGACCAGCGCGAGGCCACCATCGCCGCGCTGCGCCAAGCCAGCGCTGCGCACGACCTGGTGCTGACCAGCGGCGGCGTCT
>CANFOR010000212.1 GCA_947448675.1 Betaproteobacteria bacterium | reverse complement strand
TGCGGCAAGGCCTCGTCGATGAAATGCACATCGCCATCGCGCCCGTCTTGCTCGGCGCAGGCGAGCGACTCTTCGACGGCGTCAACCTGCCCGCCCTGGGCTACGCCTGCACACAACACGTAGCCACCGCACGCGCCACGCATGTGGTTTTGACGCGGCGGTGACTGGGAGTGCTGATTGGGCTTGAAAATAGCCCGAAAGGCTTATGGAGCCTGCGTAGAAAGCTATTAAATTTATAGCAATTGTGTTTAAAGATCAAGCACCAACAACGGCGTCTTACTGCGCGAGCAGCATGGTAAAAACTGGTCGTTGGCCTCTTGCTCTTCGGGGGTGAGGTAGAGGTCTTTATGGTCGGGCGTTCCGCCGAGAACGCGGGTGAGGCAGGTGCCGCAGACGCCTTGTTGGCAGGCATTGTCTACGCTCACACCGGCCTCGGCCAGGGCTTGCAGCACGGTTTGGTCGGCGGGCACCTGCACCACGCGGCCGCTGCGGGCTAGCTGCACTTCAAACGCGCCGTCGCTCGCCGTGGCGGCTACGGCCGCGCCAAAAAACTCGTAGTGCAGCTGGGCCTCGGGCCAGTGCTGGGCGCGCGCTGCGCCCAGCACCGCGTCCATAAAACCCTTGGGGCCGCAGACATAGAGGTGGGTGCCGGGGGCGGCTTGCTGCAGCAGGGCGGCAATGCCGAGCTGCTGCGTGGTGGGGCCGTCGTCAAAGTGGAACTGCACGCGGCTGGCATAGGGGGCGCTGGCCATGCGTTGGTAAAAGGCCATGCGCTCGCGCGAGCGGCAGGCGTAGTGCAGGTTAAAAGCAGCGCTGGCCACTGCAGCAGCGGGCTCGGTGGGCTGTGTGCTGCATTGCGCGGCCATGTCCTGGGCTAACTGCTCGGCCATGCACAAAATGGGCGTGATGCCAATGCCGCCTGCCAAGAGCAGGTGCTGCTGTGCATCGGCTGCCAAAGCAAAGTGGTTTTTGGGCGGGCTGATCTGCAGCACGTCGCCCACTTGCAGCGCGTGCATAGCCACCGAGCCGCCGCGTGAGGCCGCGTCGAGCAGCACCGCTATGCAGTAGCGATGGGTTTCGCTGGGTGGGTTGCAGAGGGAGTATTGGCGGGTGAGCACTACCCCATTGGTTGCAGCGTTGCTAGCGTTTGGCAGCAGCACGTCGATGTGCGAGCCTGCGGTAAAAGCGGGCAGGGCGGCACCTGTGGTGCTATGCAATTCATAGCTGTACACGCCCGTGGCTTCTAGGGTTTTGCGGGCTATGCGCACGCTCAAGAGGGTTGCTGATGTCATGGGCTTGGCTTATTCGATGGGCTTAGGTGGCTGGCACGATGGGCGGGATTGTGTGGGCTGCTTGTTGCGCTGTTTGCTCGGCGATGAGCTGCTCCAAAATCTTGCGCGACTGCACGCCACCTGCGTCGATGTTGAGCATCAGCAGCTTGCGCTCGGGATGGGCCAGCAGGTTTTTTTGTTGGCGCTCCAGCATATCGAGGTCTTCGCTGAAAATTTTGTGCTGGCCTTCGCGGATGCTGGCGGTCAGCGCTTTGTCTTTGGGATTGAACTTGCGCGCCATGCCCCAGAAGTACCACATGCTGGTTTCGCTCTCGGGAGTTAAAAAGTCCACCACCACGCTGTAGGCCTTGTGCGCGGGCGTGGCATCGTAGCCGCCCTGGCCCGCGTGGGCCACGCCGACTTCGATCAGCACATGGCTGGGCGGGGTGAAACGGCAGATTTGCCAGCGGTCTACCGGCACGTCATCGGCCAGGTTGTTGCCACGCAGGGCCAGGCGCCAAAAGGGCGGGGCGCTGATGTTGTTCATGTAGCGGCTGGTCACCACCTGCTGGCCCTCGACGGTGGTTTTGCAGGGCGACTCGTCGATCTCTTTTTGCCCGATGCTGGTGGCGTGCACATAGGTCTCGTGCGTCAGGTCCATCAGGTTGTCGATCATCAGGCGGTAGTCGCAGGCAATGTGGAACAGGCCGCCGCCGTAGGCCCACTCAGGGTTGTCGTGCCACTCCAGGTGGTGGATCTTGGTCGGGTCGGCCAGGGCGGCGTCACCGGGCCAAACCCAAATGAAGCCGTAGCGCTCGACCACCGGGTAGCTGCGGATGGCCGGGAAGCCGCGCACACGTTGGCCGGGCATGGCAATGGTTTTGCCCTCGCTGCCCATCTCTAGGCCGTGGTAGCCACAGACTAATTTGCCCTCGGTGACGGTGCCCAATGAGAGCGGCGCGCCCCGGTGCGGGCAGAAATCGTCAAGCGCGACGACTTGGTTTTCTTGCGCGCGGTAGAAGACGATGCTCTGGCCGCAGATCTTGCGGCCCAGGGGTTTGTCGTCGATCTCGTTGGGGGTACAGGCAACGTACCAGGCGTTGAGCAGGAACATGGTGCGGGCTTCTTTCACGGTAGACAGCGAAGGGTTGAGGGTGAATTCATTCAGTATACTGAATGAATGCTTTGAAGGCAAGTGCAGTAGATAGTGCAGTAGGTGCAGCTTGCGCAGCGGTAATGCATGCGCAGGGCGTGTAGCAAAGCCGCTTATGGTGCGATTGCAGTGCTCAGGCTTTGCTTTGCTGCTCGTGCAGGTGCACAAACTTTTTGAGCAGGCGCAAGAACTCTTGCTGCTCGGCGGGGGCCATGTCGTTCATCATGCTGCGGTACATCACCTCGCCACCGGGCTTGAGTTCGAGCAGAATGTCCAGCCCCAGGGGGGTGAGGCGCAGGCTGCGCTGGCGGCGCGGCATGACCTCGCGCACGATCCAGCCCTTGGCTTCGAGCCGGGCGGCGATCTCGGCGGTGCTCGACGTATCCAGCGCGATCATTTGCGCCAGCGTGACTTGGTCGATGCCGGGCGACTCCTCGAGCGTGCGCAAAATCGCGTATTGGATCGGCGTCACGTGCCGCCCATGCACCTCGTGAAAGCGGGAGACGGCAATCTGCTGGGCCCGACGGATCAAGTGCCCGGGCTCATCGTGCAGCTTGCCCGCAGGGTCGCTGCTGGGCTTGTGTGCGCTGCTGTCGCTAGCAGGCAGTGCGCGTAGTTTTGCTATAGTTTTGCTAGCAGACATCGCAGACTGGGCGGGCTATGCGGGGTAGCCGATGATGGCGCTGAGTGGCGGCAACTGGCTAATGGCATGCGATGCCAAGCGTCCACCCATCACTGCGCCTTCGACGCTGCCGACGTTCAGGCCGGTGTAGATCCAGTCGCCTGCCAACACCAGGTTGTTCAGACCCGAGCCCCAGGCTTTCAAGCGGGCGGCGGTGCTGCCGGGCGGGCTGGTGACGTAGCGCTCGGTCGGGTCGATGTTGGCGCGCCAAAACTGTTGATCGAAGCGCTTCACGCCGAGGCCAGCGCTGGCTTCGTCATAGCCTTGCAGCAGGCTGAAGTCCAGGCCCACCGGGTCGCCCGGTGGCGAAATGGCATTGGTGGTGGCCTTGGGCAAGAGCGGGCCCATGCTGGCCTGCAAATACTGCACGCACTGGGCTTGCACGCGGGCGTGGGCGCGGCGCGGGTAGTCGTGATCGGTCAGCGGTGGCGGGGTTTCGTAGTCGGCCATGGCCCCCGAGAAGTACCACAGCGACTTGGGCGCAATCGCGGCGGGCCAAGACTCCCATTGGAGCAAATGGGTAAAGTCCACCTGGCCGTCGAGCGGGTTGAGGTAGGTCGCGCCGATCACGGTGTCGTGCGGGTTTTGAAAGGGGATGTCCCAGCCCAAGTCGGTGCTGCTGCGCTTGAGCCACAGTTGCATGGTTTGGGTTTGCACGGTGGTGACCTTGGCCACCATGGTGTTCCACTCGGGACGCACTGCCAAAATGCTTTTGCACAGGTAAGGCACTGCACCGATGGAGATGGCAAACACCAGTTGGTCAAAGTCTTGGCCTGCCACCAGTTGGCGCTGGGCTACCGGCTGCCACGGCGTCCAGTAAGACTCTAGGTCGATGTTTTGCGCTTTGAGCGCGTCGCCTTGTACCAGTTGTTCGTAGCGCGGCTGGCCCGTCCATGCGGGCAGGCCTTTGATGCTGACCAAAGGCTCGTAGGCCAGCGCGGGGTTTTTCAAAGTGGCCTGCACGCCGATGTTCACTGCACTAACGGACTTTTGGTCGCTCGACAGTTCCAGCGATTCCACTTTGTTAAAAAACTCAAACTTCACGCCGCGCTTGAGCAGCACTTGGTAGAGTGGGGCGATTACCGTCTCGCCTGTGCCTGCTTCAAACAACCAAGCAAAAGCGCCCATGTAGGCAAAGCTGCGTAGGGTCCAGTGCAGGTAGGTGCCAGCGGCCATGAGCGCGGTGCGCGCAGTGTCGCCCTGCGGGTACTGGTAGGAGAGGTTGACGGTGTTCAAGGCCAGGGGTGAGGAGGCGGTGAGCACCGAAGCGCCGTGGCGCATCAGCCAGTCGCTGAAGTTCTCGTTGTCAATGGAGTCAAAACCTTTTTCAAAGATGTTGTCGGCAATGGTGCCGCGCACCAGGGCCAGCAAAAACTCGACCACGATGAAAGCGCGGCGCAAGATGTCATTGCCTTGGATGAGGGGCTCGATGTGGGCTTTGAGCGCGTTCCAAGCTTGGTCGAGCAAGGCGAGCAAAGTGTGCTCGACGCTGTTGGTGTCAAAAATGGCTTTGCGCAATTCTTTCAGCAAGGCGCGCTCTAACGCGAGCTCAATGCCGTGCAAAGACAGTGCGGGTGCATGGTGGGTTTCGAGCACACCGTCTGCAAAAGCGATCACGGCGTCGATCCAATGGCGGATGGTGCTCAGCGACGATGGGTCAGAGGGCAGCAGGGCATTGGTAGGCGCAGTAAACGGCCAGCGTTTGAGGTTGCCGTCGATGAACTCCCACATCAGTACAAAGCTGCCGGGCTTAAAGGCCTCTTCAAAGGAGGCCAAGGGCTCGCCGGATTTGCGGCCCAGGGCTTTGTAGCAATCGACCATTAGCGGCAGTGCGTTGTA
>CANFOR010000211.1 GCA_947448675.1 Betaproteobacteria bacterium | reverse complement strand
TTTGCTGGGCGGCAAATTGCTGCGGGTTGCTGCGCTCGATCATTTGCAAAATCTCTTCAAACACCGCGCTGTGCAAGCGGCGTGGGTGCACCATGCCCTGGGCCCAGGCTTGGCCCATGGCGCGCATGCCCTCTGCCTCGCTCTGGCGCACCAGGGCCATGCGCTTGGCGCGCTCTTGCGCGCCCGCCTCGCCTGCGGCCAGCGGGTGTGCGCCGGTGTCGAGCAGGGCCAAGCGCGCCACCCGCTCAGGCGCGATGCGCAAGATTTCAAAAGCCACGCGCCCACCCATGGAGTGGCCCGCCACACACAGAGGGCCATGCAAACCCGCAGCGTCGGCCTGTTGCAGCGCCACGCGGGCCATGGCTTCGAGCGTGTTGCCCAGGCCGTAATCGGCCACCACGCTACGGGCTTGCGCGCCCAGAGCGTCAACTTGGGGTTGCCACACCGCCGCGTCGCAAAGCAGGCCGGGCAGGAGCAAGAGGTGCTGTGGTGTGGGCATATGCAGCTAGGGGCTGGTTGGTAAAAAGCAAAAGCTGCTGGCAAATCTTGCTACGCCTAAGCCGGAGCAAATTCTTCGGTGTCCACCTCGCTGGTGGCCTGCGCGTCGTAGCGCGGGCCGCTCACAGTGCGCTGGTTGATGAGCGCGCCGAGTTGCTGCATCTGCTCAGCGCTGAGCACAATGTTGGCAGCGGCCATGTTGTCGCGCATATGCAGCACGCTGGTGGTGCCAGGGATGGCGATGATGTGTGGCGCTTGGTGCAGCAGCCAAGCCAGCGCCAGTTGCGCCGGTGTGCAGCCCAACTCTTGCGCCATGGCTTTGTAGGGCGTGAGGAGCTTCAAGTTGGCGGCGTAGTGCGCCGAGCCAAAGCGCGGCATGCTGCGGCGAATGTCTTTGGCGTCGAGCGTGCTGGGGTCTGCCAGCGTGCCGCACAGGTAGCCCCGCGCCACCGGGCTGAAGGCGACGAAGGCCACGCCCAAATCTTGGCAGGCCTGCAGCACCGCGATTTCAGGGTTGCGGCTCCACAGCGAATACTCGGTTTGCACGGCGGCTATGGGGTGCACTGCTTGGGCTTTGCGCAGTGTGCTGGCCGAGACTTCGCTCAAGCCAATGCTGCGCACATAGCCCTTGCGCACCATGTCGCTCAACGCGCCCACGCTGTCTTCAATCGGCACTTTTTTGTCCCAGCGGTGCAGGTAGTAGAGGTCGATCACCTCGGTCTTGAGGCGGCGCAGGCTGTCTTCAGTTTGCTGGCGCAAGGTGGCAGGCCTGCCGTCGATCACGCGGCTGGATTTGCCCTCGATCGGCACGACGGCCATGCCGCATTTGCTGGCCAGGGTGAAGCGGCTGCGCTGCGAAGCCAGCACCTTGCCCACGCGCTCTTCGTTGCGGCTGGCACCGTAGAGCGTTGCGGTGTCAAAAAAGTCGTAGCCCGCGTCGAGTGCTCCCAGCAAAACCCGTTCGCCCTGCTCGGCACTCACGGCGGGGCCGTAGGCGTGGTCGAGGTTCATGCAGCCCAGACCAATGGGGTTGACTTGAAAGCTGCCCAGCGCGCGTTTTTGCATAGTTTTTAAGAGGTGAAAGTGGCTGAAAGGCGCATGAAATATGCGTAGGCAGCTATAAAAACTGTAGTGAATTAAATTTACTTTGCATTCAGTTGCTGCTCTAAATTGTGCAGAACCTGGTAGCAATTAAAGACCTGCGCCACGCTCGAATTGGGCTCGCGGCCCTCAGAAATAGCGGCAAAAAACTCGCGGTCTTGCAGCTCAATGCCGTTCATGCTCACAGCGACTTGGCTCACGTCGATCTTCTCTTCTTTGCCCGTGAACAGGTCGTCATAGCGCGCGATGTAGGTCGCGGTGTCGCCGATGTAGCGAAAGAAGGTGCCCAGCGGGCCGTCATTGTTAAAGCTCAGGCTGAGCGTGCAAATCGCACCATTGGCCGCTTGTAGCTGAATGCTCATGTCCATGGCAATGCCCAGCGCCGGGTGGATCGGGCCCTGCACCGCATTGGCTTTAACGATGGGGCTGCCGCACTGGTGGGCAAACAAATCCACCGTGTGCGCGGCGTGGTGCCACAGCAAGTGGTCGGTCCAGCTGCGCGCTTGCCCGAGGGCGTTCATATTGGTGCGGCGGAAGAAATAGGTTTGCACATCCATCTGCTGGATGTTGAATTGCCCCGCTTTGATTTTGTTGTGCACGTACTGGTGGCTGGGATTGAAGCGCCTGGTGTGGCCGCACATGGCCACCAAGCCACTGCTCTTGGCCAGGGCCACGACCTCTTGCGCGCCCTTGAGCGAGTCGGCCAAAGGAATCTCGACCTGCACATGCTTACCCGCCGTCAAGCAGGCCAGGGTTTGCGCAGCGTGCATTTGCGTTGGTGTGCAAAGGATGACGGCGTCGACTTCCTTCAAAGCCAAGCTGTCTTCAAGCCGCGTCGTCACGTGGCCAATGCCGTATTTGGCGGCGACTTCTTGGGTCTTCTCCAGCTCACGGCCGATGAGCGAAACCACTTGCACGCCAGGGATGTTTTGCATACCGTCGATGTGTTTGATGCCGAAGGCACCGGCGCCGGCGAGTGCTACTTTGATGGTCATTTAATTATTCTCCAGGATAGCGTGCCCAACCGCCGTATTCGACGCAGGCACATGGTAAAAGCGATGCTTAAGCGTTGGCTTAGCCCCGCCGTTCAAGTCGGCCATGGCACCGCGCGCGATCAGCCACATGACCAACTCGATGCCCTCGCTGCCCGCCTCGCGCACGTAGTCGATGTGCGGCACCGCGGCTTGGCCTTCGGGGTCGGCAATCATGCGGTCTAAAAAGGCGTTGTCAAATTCTTTGTTTATGAGGCCTGCGCGCGGACCTTGCAACTGGTGGCTCATGCCACCTGTGCCCCAAATCTGCACGTTCAGGTCTTGGTCGTAGCTCTCAATCGCTTTGCGAATCGCCTTGCCCAAATTGAGGCAACGCTTGCCCGAGGGCACCGGATACTGCACCACGTTCACGGCGAAAGGAATCACCGGGCAAGGCCATTCTTGCGGCTGGCCGCACATCAGCGAGAGCGGCACGGTGAGGCCGTGGTCCACGTCCATTTTGTTGACGATGGTGAGATCAAAGTCGTCTTGAATCACCGACTGCGCGATGTGCGATGCCAAGTCGGCGTGGCCGATCACACGGGGCACGGGGCGCGGGCCCCAGCCTTCGTCGGCAGGCATGTAGGAGTCTGCCGTGCCAATAGCAAAGGTGGGAATCATGTCGAGGCTAAAGGCCGTGGCGTGGTCGTTAAAGACCAAAAAGATCACGTCGGGCTTGTTGTCCTTCATCCATTGTTTGGAATATTCGTAGCCCTGGAACAGGGGTTGCCAGTAAGGCTCGTGGGTTTTGCCCAGGTCGAGCGCCGCGCCAATGGCGGGGACGTGCGAGGTGTAGACCGATGCGGTAATGCGTGCCATGAATTTCTTTCTTGAATGCGGTTGTTGCCAAAGTTGCGCGCGCGTGCTGCGTCTGCGCGCTAGAGCAAAGCGCCCGTGCCCGAGCCTTGTGGCTGGCGGTTGGCCTGCGCGTCACCGCCTTCGCCCACCACGCGGTTGCCTTCCACCGAGCGGCCCCCAGCGATCATCATGTTGCGGTATTCCTCTTCGGTCTTGCCCGTCATCGAACCGGCCATTTGCTGAAAGCTCTTGCCATGCGTGGCACCGAGTTTGGCCAAAAAATAGATGTTGCCGCCCAGCGCAATGGCAGCGTTCAAGTCGGCCTTGAGCACGGCTTGTTTTTGCGCCTCGCTCATCGGCCATTCGTCGAGGTATTTGCGTTGGTCGGCCTTGAAGCGCTCGCGGTTGGCGTGCGTCATCAGGCTCATGCAAAACTGGTTCAGGTGGTAGCCACGGCGGCTTTGCTCGGCGTCAAAAATCGTCGTGCCGGGCACGTCGAGGTAAGGTTTGTTGAGTGACATATCAGCTCCAATACAAGCGGGTAGGGTTGTCCACCAAGAGCTTGCGCTGCAACTCGGCGGTGGGCGCAATATGCGGGATGAATTCGACCAACAGGCCATCGTCGGGCATGTGGTCTTTCAAGTTGGGGTGCGGCCAGTCGGTACCCCACAAAACGCGGTTCGGAAATTCCGCCACGATGCGTTGGGCAAAGGGGATCACGTCTTGGTAGGCGTTTCTCTCGCCGCCCAGCGCTTGGGGGCCAGTGATACTGAGCCGCTCGGGGCAGCTCACCTTGCTCCACACATTGCTGTGCTGGCGCATGAATTTTTGGAACAGCGCAAACTCGGGGCCGTCGACTGGCTTGCCCACGTCGGGGCGGCCCATATGGTCAACCACCACGGTGGTGGGCAGGGCGGTAAAAAAGTCCCACAGCTCGGGCAAGTCGACCGCTTCAAAGTAGATCACCACATGCCAGCCCAAGGCCTTGATGCGGGTGGCGATTTCAAGCAACTCGTCTTTGGGCGTGAAGTCGACCAAGCGCTTGACAAAGTTGAAGCGCACGCCGCGCACACCGGCTGCATGCAGCGCTTGCAACTCAGCGTCGCTCACGCTGCGTTTGACGGTGGCCACACCGCGCGCCTTGCCGTTGGAGGCCAGCAGCGCATCGACCAAGGCGCGGTTGTCGGCCCCGTGGCAGGTAGCTTGCACGATCACGTTTTTGTCAAAACCCAGGTGGTCGCGCAGGGCAAAAAGCTGCGCCTTCGACGCGTCACACGGCGTGTACTTGCGCTCGGGCGCGTAGGGAAACTCTGCACCCGGGCCAAACACATGGCAGTGCGCGTCGACCGCGCCAGCGGGCAGCTGAAAGCGCGGCTTTGCCGGGCCGCTGTACCAGTCGAGCCAGCCGGGGGTTTTAGTGAAGTCGCCTGTGGTGATTTTGCTCATGCTCGTTTCCGTGAATATTGGATCGGGTTGCTTAATCGGGTTTGATGTTGGCTTCGCGCACCAGCTTCTCGTAGCGCAG
>CANFOR010000210.1 GCA_947448675.1 Betaproteobacteria bacterium | reverse complement strand
CGAACGCGCTGTGTATGACGAAGGCAGCCAAATGCTGCTGGGCTTTTTAAACGGCGCAGCGCAGCGCTTGGCACCGGGTGGCGAGGTTTGGTTGATTTTGTCGAACATCGCCGAGCTGCTCGGCCTGCGCGCGCGCGCCGAACTGCTGGGCCACATTGAAGCGGCAGGTTTAAAACTGCTGGCGCGCATCGACACCAAGCCCGAGCACGCCAAGGTGCACGACGCAAGCGACCCGCTGCACAGCGCGCGGGCGGCGGAGCTGACGTCGCTGTGGCGTTTGGTGGCATCCAACCCATAAACGCTACAAATAGCATAGCTGCATACGCTCTTTTTATTGGGCTGCAGCCTATTTCATACTTAAATAGCTACTAACTGCCGTATCCCCTTGGCCTGCATTTCACTGCCAGGACCGCGGGCAATGCACTCGCCGCGTTCCATCACCACATAGTCGTCGGCCAACTCTTGGGCAAAGTCATAATACTGCTCGACCAGCAAAATGGCCATGTCACCTCGATCAGCCAGCATGCGGATAACGCGACCGATGTCTTTGATGATGCTGGGCTGGATACCCTCGGTCGGCTCGTCAAGCACCAAAAGTTTGGGCTTGGCGGCCAACGCGCGCGCAATGGCCAGCTGCTGCTGCTGACCGCCCGAGAGGTCACCGCCGCGCCGCTGCAGCATTTGCTGGAGCACCGGGAACAACTCGTACAGCTCGGTGGGAATGGGGGTGCGGCCGCTCTTGTAGGCCAGACCCATGCGCAGGTTTTCTTCGACCGTGAGGCGGGCAAAAATCTCGCGGCCCTGGGGCACAAAACCAATGCCTGCCCGGGCACGCTCGTAGGGTGTGGCGTGGGTGAGGTCTTGGCCATCAAACACGATGTTTCCGGTTTTAACCGGCACCAGGCCCATTAAAGTTTTGAGCAGCGTGGTTTTGCCCACGCCGTTGCGGCCCAAAATCACGCTGACTTTACCCAATTGCACCTCAAGGCTCAGGTCGCGCAAAATATGCGAGCCGCCGTAGTATTGGTTGACGTTTCGAACTGAGAGCATGCTAGCGGCCTAAATAAACTTCAATCACACGTTCATCGTTCTGCACTTGGTCGAGCGTGCCTTGGGCCAGCACCGCGCCGTCGCACAGCACGGTGACAATATCGCTGATGGTTTTGATAAACCCCATGTCGTGCTCAACAACCATCAAACTGTGTTTTTCTTTGAGGCTTAAAAATAACTCGGCGGTGCGTTCGGTTTCTTCGTCGGTCATGCCGGCAACGGGCTCGTCGAGTAACAAGAGCTTGGGGTCTTGCATCAAGAGCATACCAATCTCTAACCACTGCTTTTGTCCGTGGCTGAGCGTGCCCGCTAGGCGGCCTACGCTGTCGGCCAAGTGGATGGTATGCAGCATCTCGGCCAGGCGGTCTTGCTGGCCCGAGTTGAGCCTAAAAAACATACTGGATTGAATACCTTTATTGGTTTTTAAAGCTAACTCAAGGTTTTCAAAAACACTTAAATTTTCAAATACTGTGGGTTTTTGAAACTTGCGGCCAATGCCCATTTGCGCAATGTCAGCCTCGGTGTAGCGCAGCAAGTCAATGGTGCTGCCAAAAAAAACCGTGCCCGTGTCGGGCCGAGTTTTGCCGGTGATGATGTCCATCATGGTGGTTTTGCCCGCACCATTGGGGCCGATGACGCAGCGCAGCTCACCGGGCGCGATGTCGAGACTCAGGTTGTTGATGGCTTTGAAGCCGTCAAAGCTCACGCTCACGCCTTCTAAATACAAAATGCGGCCATGGGTAATGTCAACCTCTCCCGCTGTGGCCAGGCGCGAGAAGCCTGCCTTGCGCCCACCCGACTCGGTTTTGCCTGGGCCTTGCTGGGCCAGCGCGGCAAGGCGCGCCTCGGCGCGTTGGCTGCCCTGCGCTAGTAGATCAGGGGTCATTCGCTCTTTCCCCACTTTAGTTTTTTCAGCAAACCCACAACTCCATCGGGTAAAAACAACGTGACAGCAATAAACAAAGCGCCTAAAAAGTATAGCCAAAACTCGGGCGCAACCACAGTGAGCCAACTCTTGGCACCGTTGACAATGAAGGCCCCCAGCATCGGGCCCACGAGTGTGGCACGCCCGCCGACAGCGGCCCAAATGGCAATTTCAATCGAGTTGGCTGGGCTCATCTCGCTCGGGTTGATGATGCCCACTTGGGGCACATAGAGCGCGCCCGCCACACCGCACATGACGGCCGAAATCACCCAAATGCTGAGCTTGTAGGGCAGCGGGTTGTAGCCCGAGAACATGACGCGGCTTTCGGCGTCACGAATGGCCTGCAGCACACGCCCGTATTTGCTGCTCACCAGCCATCGCGCGAACACAAAAAAGCCCAAGAGCACGCAACCCGTCAGCACAAACAGCAGCATACGCATGCTGGGCGTGGCCACTGGGATGCCCAAAATGCGTTTGAAGTCGGTAAAGCCGTTGTTGCCACCAAAGCCGGTTTCATTGCGGAAAAACAGCAGCATCGTGGCAAAGGTCATGGCCTGGGTGATGATGGAAAAATAGACGCCTTTAATGCGCGATCGAAAAGCAAAAAAACCAAACACAAAGGCCACCAAACCTGGCACCAAAAAAATAAACAACAAGGTGGCGAAAAAGCTGTCGCTAAAAGTCCAATGCCAAGGCAGGGTCTTCCAGTCTAAAAAGACCATGAAGTCAGGCAAATCGCTCTTGTAATTGCCGTCGCGGCCAATTTGGCGCATCAAATACATGCCCATGGCATAGCCGCCCAGTGCAAAGAACATGCCGTGGCCTAAACTCAAAATGCCGGTGTAGCCCCAAATCAAATCCATGGCCAAGGCGCAAATAGCGTAGCACATGATCTTGCCGACTAAGGCCACGGCGTAATCGCTCATATGGAAGATGCTGCCCTGTGGGGCTAGCAGATTCATCAGCGGCGCAAGTGCACAGACCAGCAGCAAGGCCAGCACAAGGGCGCTCCAGCCTGCGCCAGAGAGCACGGGATTTTTTTGCGGGAGGGTCAATAATCTGCTCATGCTTCAGCGCTCCGGCCCTTCATGGCGAAGATGCCTTGCGGGCGCTTCTGGATGAAGATGATGATGAAAACCAGGACTGCAATTTTGGCCAACACAGCACCCGTCCAGCCTTCTAAAAATTTGTTCAAAACGCCCAGACCCATGGCCGCGTAGACCGTGCCTGCCAATTGGCCGACACCGCCGAGCACCACCACCATAAAACTGTCCACGATGTAACCCTGACCCAGGTCGGGCCCGACGTTGCCGATTTGGCTGAGCGCGCAACCGGCCAAGCCAGCAATGCCCGAACCCAGCGCGAAGGCATAGGTGTCGATGCGCGCCGTGTTCACACCCATGCATGAGGCGATGGGCCGATTTTGCGTGACGCCGCGCACAAACAGCCCCAAGCGCGTGCGACCAATCAGCCACGACATGCCCAACAAGACGGTGGCCGCAAAAGCGATGATGATGATACGGTTCCAAGGCAGCTGCACATTGCCCATCAGCAAGACGCCGCCGCTCATCCAACTGGGGTTTTCGACGCCAACGTTTTGCGCGCCAAAAATGCTGCGCACCAATTGCTGCAGCATCAGGCTAATGCCCCAGGTGGCCAGCAAAGTCTCTAGCGGACGTCCATACAAAAAGCGGATCACGCTGCGCTCGAGCGCAGCGCCCATCAGGGCCGAGGCCGCAAAGGCCACCGGAACGGCAGCGAGCAAATACCAGTCGAACGCACCCGGCAAGTATTTTTGAAACAGCCCCTGCATCACATAGGTGGCATAAGCGCCGATCATCATCAGCTCGCCGTGCGCCATGTTGATGACGCCCATCAGACCATAGGTGATGGCCAAGCCCAGAGCAACCAAAAGCAAAATGCTGCCCAGACTGATGCCGCTGAACAGCGCAGCCCATTTTTCGCCCCAAGCAAGCGAGGCTTGCACAGTGCGCAGCGTGGCCTCAATGGCGGCTTTGACCTCGGGCTCGCTCTCGGTTTTGAGGCGCTCTAAAAGCACGGTTTTGGTATTGGGATTTTTGCTCATCGCCAAAAGTTGGGCGGCTTCTATGCGTTTGTTTTTATCGGCGCTGCTCAGCAGCACCGCCGCGCGCACCAAACCGAGTTGGTCTTTGATAGCCGGATTTTGCTCGGTGTCAAAAGCTTTTTGAACCAAGGGCATCTTGGCCTCGTCGGTCTCGCTTTGCATGGCCAGGGTGGCGGCAGAGCGTACCTTGTCGTCTTTAGAAAATAATTTGAGTGCGGCCAAGGCAGAGTCGATCTCGCCGCGCATACGGTTGTTGTTGACAATGTCTTCAGCGGTGTCGGGCAGCGGTGTTTCTGCGCCCGTGATGGGGTTAAAACCCTTACCGTCTTTGGCCACAAGCACCTGAGCGCCCACCAGTTTGACTGCGTCGTCCGACAAGGCTTGAATGAAGGCTGCTGTTTTTTCGTCAGCCGTGGCAACGGCTTTATTAAGCGCCTCGATGCGCGCATCGGTTTCACCCACAGCCATAGCATTCACCTCGGAAATCGAGAGTGCATGAGCGTGTGTAGCTATAAAAAACGTAGCAAGTGCAAAGACGTACCGAAGCATCGTGTACCAATAATAGAGGAATAATGAATAACAGCGCCTACCAACTCGCTTGAACAGCAGTCAAGTGAACGCGCCGCGCCGTGTCGTTCCCAAGCGGCCGCGCCGCCTCCTTGAGAGGGAGGCGGCCAAAGACCGCATCGGGAGTGGGCTTATTTCTTCGCTGGTTCGTCTGGCTTCTTGTCGTTACCTTCGATGTACGGGCTCCATGGTTTGGCCTTCACCGGGCCAGGCGTCTTCCACACCACGTTGAACTGGCCGTCGGCCTTGACTTCACCAATGAACACCGATTTGTGCAGGTGGTGGTTTTTAGGGTCCATCATCGAGGTAATACCACTCGGTGCTTT